>JACPGD010000296.1:0-8913 GCA_016182645.1 Candidatus Hydrogenedentota bacterium
CCCCTGCCATTCGGGGATGGGTGCGGGCTGCTCGACGCGCAATTTCCCCTGGCGCACCAGCACGCCGATCAGCGCATTGGTGAGGCTCTTCGCCGTGGACCACGTGCGGTACGGGGTGTGCATGTTCCAGCCGTCCGCATAGCGCTCGGCCACGATACGATCCTTGTAGACTACCACGATGCCGAGGGTCTTTGAGGGTTGATACCGGGCGCCACCGAAGGCTTCCGCCACGGCCTGATTGAGCCGTTCTACGTCGATCTCCGCGGGCGGCGGCGCCTCAGGCAGAAGATCGCCGTCGGGCCAGGGAATTTGTGCCGGGTCGCCTTCGGACAGGGGCATGTCGACCTTGGGCAACGACTGCGCGTCCGCCAGCGTGGCGCCTGGCGGCAGCAACACCGTGCCGAGTCCACTCAGGAACACGGCGAGGCGAGGCGGCTTAGAAGCGTAGGCGCAGGTAATGGACCTCGTCTCCCGGTCCACGACCGGCTCGGGCAGCTCGAGGAGTTGCGGCACACCACCCAATTCGTCTTGTTTGATTTGCTCGAGGGTGCGCCCGGCATGAAAGACCGCCGAACACGTAAAACCCGCCTTGAAGCCCGCCGCCAACTCGGGCGGCAGTGGCGGCTGGGCATGAGCAAGTCTTCCCGTGGACACAAGGCAGATCGCACCGACCAGCAACCGTGCCCAGCGTTGGCACTTTACCTGACTTTGTATCTTCATGTTCTTTCCATCATTGAATCTAATCCGGCTGATCTGTTCGATTTCGCCACGTGTCTGGTTTTCGGTGAAGATGCATTATGGACACGATTAGGATCTCGCTCTCTTCTATTTGATAGATAATTCCATACGGAAATCGGCGCGTGAGACAACGTCGAGTTCGAGCAGAAAGGCTCTGCCACGCTAAAGGCAGGTCCTGTATACGTTCCAAGGTGCGGTAGACTTCATCTTCGAATTCATACCCCAGCCCCGGGCATTCCGAATTGTAGTATGCGACTGCAGCTTCAAACTCACATTGCGCGTCATCGTGGATGATCAGGTTCATTCAGCGCCAAGCCGTCTCTTCGACTCCTCGAGCGTGATGGCACCTGCCTCGCCGCGCTTGTATGCATCGATTCGGCGTTCGGCTTCTTGCGCCCACGCACGGTCGATAGCCTCTCGCGAAGCAGGATCGAAGCTTGTCAACAAGTCCTCAATGAGCCCAGCTCTCTCGATCGGGTTCAACGCCAACGCTTCTTCGCGAACTGCATTCAAGGTTGCCATGCAAGTTGTCTCCAGTTGTGGCCAAGTCTATCCGAGACCCAAGAAAGTAACGGCGTCCTCACGAACATTGTGCAGGAAAGGAGTGTTTCCCTCAAGCCAAGCCAGTTCTTTCACGAATACTGTGCTCACGCTTGCGTCATTCCTCAGTGAAACTTCCGACGCAAGGCCGCCTACGCGGCTTATCTCGGCGCCATAGCGCTCGAAATCGTCGAGCACCACGAGCACGTCCACATCGGAATCCCATTCGGCCTCGCCGCAGGCGTGTGAACCGAAGAGATAGAGTCCGCGCAGGCGGGGGCCGTAGAGCACCTCGAGGCCCTCACGCATTTCCCGCATCACAGCGGAAACGTCGGGAAGCGGATGTTCGTCTGACAATGACGGCGGAACGTTGGGCCGGTCTCGCTCGAAAAAATCGCCGGGCAACGGAGAAATGTCTGAGGTGTCGATATCCTCGTCTCGCATGGCGTCTACCCTCCCTCAGTCCGTCGCGCTTTTCTGCGATTTATCTTCGCCCACGCTGCACTACCTTTCCAGGCTGAGATTTCTGGGATTCTCTAGGAGCTATTGTACACAACTTCGGCCAGCAAGAAATGCTATATTGAGAACCTTTGAAAACGGCAACTTCAACTGATGGGGGTACACATGAAGCGCGCATGGGTAGCAGGGGCAATTATTCTGGGGATGTTCGGTTCTGCTTCCGGGGCACTGGAGCCGGGGGCTTTCGCACACCCCCCCGATTCTGATCGCCCCTGGGTGTACTGGTTCTGGAAGAACGGAAATATCAGCCGGGAGGGGATTACCGCAGACTTGGAGGCGATGGAGCGGGTGGGGATCGGCGGCGTGATTCTGATGGAGGTCTCGCTGAGCGTACCCCCGGGCAACTACACTTTCTTCACGCCCGAGTGGCGTGAGTTATTCGCACATGCGGTGTCGGAGTCTGCACGGCTGGGACTCCAGTTCACCCTTAACAGCGGGCCAGGCTGGACGGGGAGCGGCGGACCGTGGGTGACACCGGAACAGTCGATGCAGAAGGTGGTGGCGAGCGAAACGACGGCCGTTGGCTCGACCCATTTTGACGCCGTCTTGCCTCAGCCGGAGATGGTGCAGGGGTTCTATCGGGATATCGCTGTGCTGGCGTTTCCGACACTGGAAGGGGAACGGGGTAAGGATGCCCCGGCTACGTACCGCATTCCAAAGATCGAGGAGAAGGCCCTCTATAAACGTGGAGCGTTTTCCTCACAACCAGGCGTTCCGGCGTCCCTGCCTGGGCTGGCCGAATACGAGACGCTGCCTGAATCGCAGGTGATTCCTCGTAGCGCCATTATGGATCTGACGGCATCGATGCAGCCTGACGGCCGTCTGGTCTGGGACGCACCGGAGGGCGACTGGACCATCATGCGTTTCGGCCACATGAGTACCGGCCAGACGAACCGGCCTTCGCCTTTGCCTGGTCTTGAATGCGATAAGCTGGATCCGGCCGCGCTTGACGCACACTTCCAGCAGTTTATCGTGACGCTGATTGAGAGCGTGCCGGTGGAAGCGCGCAAGGCGTTCGTCGCGACGCACCTGGACAGTTGGGAAGTGGGCGCCCAGAACTGGACGGGGCGTTTCCGCGAAGAGTTCCAGCGCCGCCGCGGCTATGACCTTCTCCCCTACCTCCCCGCGATGACGGGGCGCGTGGTGGAGAACCTCGAAATCTCCGAACGGTTCCTCTGGGACCTCCGCCAGACCGTGTCGGAGATGATTGTGGAACATGGCCATCGCCTGCGCGAATTGGCGGCGCAACATGGACTGTGGTTCTCGATTGAGCCGTATGACATGAATCCGGCGGACGACATGACGCTGGGGTCGACCGGTGATGTGCCGATGTGCGAGTTCTGGAGCAATCATTTTGACACGCGCTACAGCGTGAAGGAATTGACCTCCGTCGCGCATGTCTACGGGAAGCCGGTCATCGCCGCGGAAGCGTTCACCTCGGTTGATCGCTGGCTCTTTCATCCCGGCACGATCAAACCGCTGGGCGACTGGGCGTTTTGCGAGGGGATCAATCGCTTCGTGCTCCACCGCTATGTTCATCAACCCTTCGCGCAGGCGCGTCCCGGCCTCAGCCTTGGCCCGCACGGATTGCATTACGAGCGCACGAACACGTGGTGGGAGTTTTCGCGGCCCTGGCACGAGTACCTTGCGCGGTGCCAGTACACTCTACGTCAGGGCTTGTTTGTAGCGGACGTGCTGTACATGGGCCCGGAGGGCGCGCCCAATGTGTTCCAGTCGCCGGATCCCGCACCCGCGGGATACAAGTTTGACGCGTGCACGCCGGATGCGCTGCTGACGCGTGTGTCGGTGAAGGACGGGCGCATAGTCCTGCCGAATGGGGCCGAATACCGGCTGTTAGTCTTACCCAACATAGAGACGATGACACCGGCGTTGTTGCGGAAGATAAGCGAACTTGCGGCGCAGGGCGCGCCGGTGCTAGGGAATCCACCAAAGAAGTCGCCCAGCCTGAGCGGGTACCCTGCTTGTGACGACGAGGTTTCAAAGATCACGGCTGAGAGTTGGCAGCGCGTGACGCCTGCCCAGGTGGCGCCGGGCGCCGTTTACCCCGCATCCACGGTGGTGGAAGAACAATTGCGGACGCTGGGCGTACTGCCGGATTTCGAGTCGGACCAGCCATTGCGCTTCGCGCACCGACGCGAAGGCGACGCGGACTTGTATTTCGTGAGCAATGGCGCTTCCGAAGCCGTGTTGGCGAAGTGCTTCTTCCGTACCGCGGGTAGAGCCGCGGAGCGGTGGCATCCGGAGGACGGAAGCGTTGAGACACTGGGAAGTGTTTCGTCAACAGACAGTGGGTGTGCCGCGTTGACGCTGCATTTTGACCCCGCCGAGAGTTACTTTGTGCGCTTCACGCAGGCATCCTCGGGTGACGTGAAACGTGGGGATGCGGCGCAGGAGCAGCGCGTCCTGCTGGAAATCGTGGGGCCGTGGGAAGTGACGTTTGATCCTTCGTATGGCGGTCTGCCCGAGAAGGTCAACTTTGATCAGTTGCAGGACTGGTCCGAGCGCCCGGAACCGGAAGTCCGGTATTACTCCGGCCCGGCCACCTACACGACAAGCTTTGAACTTGCCACCCCGCCCCCGGGCAAGCTTATGCTCGACCTCGGGCGCGTGGAAGTGATGGCGGCCGTGCGCGTGAACGGCAAAGCTGTCGGGATCGCCTGGAAATCGCCGAACCGCGTGGACATTTCGCGGGCGCTACGGCCGGGAATGAACGCACTCGAGGTCAAGGTCGTGAACCTGTGGCCAAACCGTATGATCGGGGACGAAATGCTGCCGCCCGACAGCGAACGCAACGAGAACGGCACGCTGAAGGCCTGGCCGCAGTGGCTCTTGGAAGGCAAATCGAGTCCCACGGGCCGACAGACCTTCAGCTCGTGGCGGCATTGGAGCAAGGATGACGCGCTGCTGCCGTCGGGATTGCTCGGGCCAGTACGGGTGCAATTAGGAATGAGGAATTAGGAATTAGGAATGGGGGGACACCGGGGCCGTGATGGCAAGACCTCATAGCCAAGGGACGGTCTTTCCAAAACTACCGCCGAACACGAATTCCTTTGCTGGTTTACGCGGACGGCGGGCGGCGTCGCGCTGGCGCAGGGATTCTTCGCCGGTTGCAGGCGCGCCCTCGTAGCCGATGGCAATACCGATGGCGGCTTCCCAGCCTTCGGGGATATTGAAGACTTCCCGCGCGCGCTGCGGCTCGATGCCGGCCATCTGATGCACGACCAGGCCACGCACGGTGGCCTCGACACAGAGGCTGGCGCTGGCGAGGCCGAGGTCATGAAAGGCGTGGCGGTTGGGCTTGTTGTTTTTTTGAAAGGCCAAGCGGGCAAGACCCAGGGCGAGAACCGGCACGTGTTTCGCCCACTGCTGGTTGGCCTCAACCAAGCAACTCAGCAGTCGCTCGAATTCCGCCGTGTCCTCTTTTCTGGCGACGATGTAGGCCCAGGGCTGCTCGTTGTAGGAGGAAGGCGCCCAGCGCGCGGCCTCGAAGAGGGACTTGAGGTCAACTTCCGGCACCGCGCGGTCAGCATAGACATAGGGACTCCAGCGCTGAGCCAGCAGATCGTTGATTGGATGATCGGTTTGCGCACGCATATTCACACTCCTGGGTTGCTGATTCAGGTTTGGCCGAAATGACCGAGATTCGCCTCGCCACTCACGCCAGATCGAAGAGCAGGAATTCACCGCTATCCACGCTGGTGAAGTTTAGCACGTCCTCCTTTTCCACGGCCGCGCCGTCGCCCGCGTGCAGCGTGACGCCGTTCACTTCCACGGTACCGCGTGTGACCTGCAGCCACACGTGGCGCCCCTTCACTGGCGAGTACGTGAGTGCGCCGTCCTTCATTCGGCCGAGATAAAGCTTCACGTCCTGGTGAATGTGAATGTGGCCATTCCCGGCGTCCGGCGTGCCGATTAACCGTAATTGGCTCGAGGCTGCCACCGCCTGCGCATTGAGTTCCTGGTAGGCGGGCGTCAGCCCCTTTTCCCCGGGCTGAATCCAGATCTGGTAGAGGTGCACCGGCGTATCGCCGGAGGGATTGAATTCGCTGTGCTCGATGCCCGTGCCCGCGCTCATCTTCTGGAAGTTGCCGGCGTGGATTATCGAGCCATTGCCCATGCTGTCGGCATGCTCGAGCGCGCCCTCGAGGACATAGGTGATGATTTCCATGTCGCGATGCGGGTGCCGGCCAAAGCCCTTCCCTGGTGCCACGCGGTCTTCGTTAATGACGCGCAGCGCGCGATGGCCCATGAAATTGGGGTCGTAGTAGTCGGCAAAGCTGAATGTGTGATAGGTGTCGAGCCAGCCGTGATTGACATGGCCCCGCTCATGGCTCTTTCTGACCGTAATCATGGATTGATCCTCCACTTAGTTGACATATCAAGTAATTGCATGCGCTTCTGGGTTGTGGTGCAGGCTTCCAGCCTGCGCCCGGAAGCGCAGGCTGGAAGCCTGCACCACAACCCGCTCTTCGAGCTTTACGTCTCCAGGCCCGCCCGCGCCTTGTCGAGCAGGCTATTCAATTGGCGCAACTCGCGCTGCGACAGGTGCCCGAGCAGCGTGCGATGCAACTCGAGCACGGGCGTATCGAGCGCCGCCAGGACCGCCCGGCCTTGCCGCGTGAGTTCCACCAGCACGACGCGCCTGTCCGCCTCGGGACGCTTGCGGCACACAAGTTCCAGCCGTTCGAGGCGATCAATCAGGCCCGTGATGCCCGGAACAACCGTCACCAGCCGCTCCGCGACTTCGAGCGACGGCAGCGGCTCCCCCGCCCCGCGCAAAATGCGCAGGATGTTGAACTGCGCCGGCGTGATGCCGTGCTGGCGGAACAGCCGCGTGAACTCGATCTGGAGCCGGTCGTTCGTGCGGGCCAGGTTCAGGGCCGCCTCCTGTTCACGCGACTCGAAGGGTCGGCGCATCTTCAATTCTTGCTGCAACGATGTGGGCATCTTCACTCCATTTAATTGACATATCAATTATTACTATATAAAGTATCGCCGTGTCAAGCGGCGGGCAAGAACGCAAGAACGTGCGCCGGTCAGCGCGGGCTGCCGATGGCGCCCCTGGCGGCCCCACCGCCCGCTATCTCGCGCGCGGTCAGCTTTCCATCGCGGAAGGAAAGTGTCAGCGTGGCGGGAATGCCTGGATCACGCCAGAGGTAGACATCGGCCGTGGCCGGCACGGACGTGCCGTCTGGGGCCGTGGTGCCCATGGACAAGGTCCGCCGCCCGAGGAACGTGCCTTCGGCCCCCAGCGCCTGGACGCAGTCGGCATAGCTGCTGCCGTCTTTAAGGGACTTGTAAACCTGCCAGGAAATGTAAGGCGGGGAAGCGGGGCGATGGATGGGGACAGCGTTGGCGGTCTTCTCCGCGTTGGGCTTGACACTACGTCCCGCGTTCGACGAAAATCCTTTGCCGTTCAAGAGGCCATTGCGAAATGTAAGGGTTACTTCGGCGGAACTTGAAGCGCCATTGACTAATTGCCACTTGTATTGTTCATCTCCGCCACCGCCGCGGCCTGCGGGTTCACCTTCCGATCCAATGAGCTGCACGCATTGGGCATATGTCATGCCTGGGCGGACTTGGCTGAACTGCGTCTCCGTGATGACCGGCGGCTGGCGGGGTGCGGGTTCGATTGACAAGGCCACCGTGGGGAATGGTTCGGTCGCATTCTCCGCCAGAGGTGCATTCTGTGCGCCATCGTCCATTTGGCGGCCGGCTCCCGGCTTAATCGCTAATGGAATCAATGGCAACGCAAGAAGCACAACTAGCGCGGCCACGATGGCTAAAACGGTCTTGTATGACATATACCACCGCCTTTGGCAGGTCACCAACCGGCTCGCGGGTACGCTCGCCCTCCCGAAATTGGCCATTCTTCAACTCGTTATTTCGACTTGTCTATCACAATGGTTTCTTCCGGGAATTCCATCCCTTCCTCGCCCACCAGGCTGTCGCTTTCCGCTTCGTGGCCCTCATATCGAAACAGGCACTTCGACTCTTCGCCCGCAGTCAAATCCGTAACCTGGATGCGCCCATCGTCCCCCGTTTGCTGGGGGTATGCATAGCTCATGTCGCTTCCCTCGGTCAGAATGAAGACGGATGCCCCGGCGAGAGGGTTCCCGGATTCGTCGAGCACAAGGAAACGGCGAGACCACGAGCCAGGAAGCATAAGATTTGAGATGGCGGTCTCCCCCTCGCTCACTTCTTGTTGTGCCAGGGAGTGGAACCCCGTCAGAGTCTGGATCCCAAAGTCGTATTCGCCCGCGCCGGTCGTAATACGCATCTCAAAGGCGCCGCCAGCACCAGTCGTGGCCTGAGCGACGGGTAACGCAAAGGGGACGCCGCTATCGGGCGTTTCGGCTCCCGCCAGGCACAAAATGACGGCGCCTGCAGCAGGCTGGCCGGAGGCCGATTCGGTAACGACACCTTTGACCATAATGGGCCGGGGTATTGTGAAGTTCCAGAGGAGGGTCTGGCCGGCCGCGACAGGCTCCAGTTCCATATCCGTGGCCAAAGGTGTTCCGCTTTCATCGAATATGGACGCTGTGTAGTCCACCTGCGGGTCCACACCTGTAATTTGATAGGCCCCCGCGGTGTCCGTGGTGGCGTTGTAGTCCGGGCCTGAGGTTTCTCCCCAGGCTTGGACCCCTTGGCTGTCGTCCTCAATGACCATCCCCGCATGACCTGTCAGTTGAATCGTGTGGCGAGGTGCGGGCGCGCCGTTGTGAAGCGTGATCATGCCGTGGATCACCGAGCATTCGGGAAAACGAAGGTCTGCGAAGGCGCCAGGTCCCACTGGGATTGCCTGAAAGGTTGTTTTCCCCAGCGACCTGGATCGCACTGCAATGGTAGCGTGCCCTGACGCTTCCACCGTGAGCGTGAACTTGCCCCGCGCATCCGCTCTCGACCAGCCCCAGTTTTGGGGCGATCTTCCCCATCCGCCTGTCGAACCCTCTTGGTTCGACACCAGCGAGGTGACCTGGAGCAGAGCGTCGGCGACGGGCTGACCCTGGGCGCTGAGCAGTTGGCCTTCGATTGCGATGCCCGGCGATAGAACCAGCGAGAGATTGGTTTCGATCGTGCCGGGTTCGGGGGAGA
>JACPGD010000296.1:8994-12536 GCA_016182645.1 Candidatus Hydrogenedentota bacterium
AGAGTGTTAGGCCCCTTAAGCAAAACCTGGGGGCGGCAGCAGAGATGATCAAGATCCCGTCGGCGGGCACATTGGCAATCGAGTATGATCCATCGGGCGCCGTTTCGGTCGTAAACCGCCGTGTCTCGTCCAGCAACGCTTTTTCCAATTCGTTTTCAGGGAGGGTTACCGTCACTGGCACCGCGCCGTCAATGCGGGCGACGGTGGGGGCGCCAGCCCCACCGACGGATGCTCCTCCAAACCCGCCCCCTCCTGCACTGCTTATAGAGCCACCACCCCAAAAGCCGCCGGCTGCACCCGTCCCCTGACTAAAACCGCCTCCGCCGAATCCCCCGCCACCCCCTCCCCCGCTGCCGAAACCTCCACCGAATCCGCCACTCATTGAGCCGCCGCCGCCAAAGCCTCCGGCCGCGCCCGCTCCCTGACTGAAGCCACCGCCGCCGAATCCCCCGCTACCACCACCGACCACAGGGCCGGAGGTCACAGGATCCATCATTCCGCTGGCGGTCACTACGACTACGGCACCTCTTATGGGCTGTTTTTCTTCGTCAACAACGCTTCCCGAAACAGTGACTAGCGGCGGGGCGTCTTTGGTTGCGGCAGAAGTGGATGCCGCTTTTCTGATTTCCTCGCCCTGGTTCTCCGCGAGCTCCGCCACCGCTTCCAAGACCGGCTGCGGCAAGGCTTCGACTGGAGGTTGATCCTCGGTGGCCACACCCGCCTGGACAAGCGCCGCCGGTACCGGCACAGACGGTGCTTCCGACCGCTGCTTGGAGGCATTCCAGAGAATGCCGGCGCCGGAAACCGCAATTGCAAGCAGTGCGGCCACCATCAACCGCGTCAATGCGCCGGCGTTTGCCAGAGCGGCCAAAGATCCCACCCCTTCCCCGCGCCACACACCGTGCAACCATAATCCGGCGCCCGTGCCGAGTTTGCTTGTCAACCCTGAGACGGGCCCGAGCGGCGCGGCGGCCATGAACCGTTTGCCCGCTTCGTGCGGCTGGACGCGCTGGCGTTCGCGTTCCATCTCCGCTTGCCATTGCTTCTCGAAGTGGCTGCGCAGTTGGGGGCGCGCATGCTGGAGGCGCTTCTTGACCGCGTTCTCCGTGACCCCCAACAGCGCCGCGGTTTGCGCGATCGAGTTACCCTCCAGATAATAAAGCACCACAGCTTCGCGCAGAAGCGGCGGCAATGCCGCCAGAGCGCCCCACATCTCCGTGCCTCTTTCGGATCTTTCCAGGTTGTCCACCGCCGCGCAGGGCGCGGGCGAAGGAAGAAGCGTCGCGCGACGTTCGAGGAGGGCGCGGCGGTAGTGCTCGGAACGGCACCAGTTCGAAGCCAGATTGCGCGCAATCCGACGCAGCCAGGCGCCAAAGACGTCCAGCGTCCTCAGTTGGCTGATATTCTTCCACGCGACCAGGAAGGTATCCTGCGCGAGGTCTTCCGCAGCGTGCCAATCCCCCACCGCGCTGTAGGCCAGGCCGTAGATGGGCCGGTAATAGGCTTCCACCAATTTGGCGAACGCCAGTGGGTCACCTTCGCGGGCGCTGCGCACCAGGGTCTCGTTCATGACCGCATCCTCCCCCATTGGGGCCTCTTGCTTCGTTCATTGTAAGAGACACACGAGGAGGTTTGCAGGTGCCAAGGCAGACACAAGGAAAAGCGCCCGGCAAGCGCCGGGCGCGTCAAGAGGGCAACTGTGGGCGTTATTCTCCCGCGGCGCGCGCTTTTTCGTAGGCGCTGATCAGTTCGCGCGAGACGGTCTCTGGGGCCTCGTCGTAGTGGCTGTACTTGAGCTCGTACATGCCGCGGCCGGAGGTCATGCTGCGCAATTCGGTGCTGTAGCGCAGGATTTCGGCTTCGGGCACATTGGCGCGAATGCGCTGGCGTCCGCCACCGATCGAGTCCATCCCGAGAATACGCCCGCGGCGGCTATTGAGGTGCCCAGCAATATCACCCATGTATTCCTCGGGGACGGTCACGGAAATCTCCATAATCGGTTCGAGAATGACCGGTTTGGCCTCGCGTACGCCCTTTTGAATTGCAATGGACGCGGCAATTTTGAAGGCCATTTCCGAGGAATCCACCGTATGGTACGAGCCATAGAACAGTTCGACGATGATGTCCACGACGGGGTTCCCGGAAATGACGCCGCGCGACAGCGCTTCCAGACAGCCCTTGTCCACGGCGGGGATATACTGCCGCGGCACGACGCCGCCAACGATTTTGTCGACGAACTGGTAGCCGCCGCCACGCTCATTGGGAGCAATCCGGAGGTGAACGTCGCCGAACTGGCCGTGACCGCCGGTTTGTTTCTTGTGCCGCCCCTGCACTTCCGCCTTCCCCTTCACCGTTTCGCGATAAGCAACCTTCGGCGTGCGCGTTTCCGCTTCCACGTGATACTTGCGGCGCATCCGGTCCAGGAGAATGTCCAGTTGCAGGTCGCCCATGCCGCGGACGAGATGATCGCCGGTAGCTTCATCCCGATAATGACTGAAGGTGGGATCCTCTTCCGCCAGGCGATTGAGCGCCTCTCCAATCTTGTCTTCATCGGCCCGCGACTTCGGCACAATCGCGAGCTTCACCATGGAACCCGGCAGTTCCACACGCGGCAACTTAAGATCAGTCCCCACGGCCGCAATCGTGTCGCCGAAGTGTGTGTTCTTCAACTTGGTCATGGCGGCCAGATCGCCGGGCCCGACAGCGTTGACCACGGTCTGTTCTTTCCCATTGAGCAGGTAGAGCTTGCCCGTTCGCTCTTTCACCCCTCTGGACACATTGTAGAAATCAGAATCGCCATGCAGGGTGCCGGTCAAGACGCGAAACAGTGTCAGATGACCAACAAATGGGTCCACTACCGACCGGAACACTTGACCGAGGAAGGGGGCATCCGCGGAGATTTTGACTGTCGTCTTTTCCCCACTGGCGGTCTCCGCTACCACATGCCTGTCACTCGGGCCGGGAAAAGAATCGGCGATTACATTCAGCAGGCGGCGCATGCCAAAGCCCTTCACGACGCTGCCGGCGATAATGGGTACAATCTTGCCCGCGGTAATGCCATCATGCAAGCCACTGTGGAACTCCTCTGGCGTGAGTTCTCCCGTCTCGAGGTACTTCTCGAGCATGGCGTCGTCCGTTTCAGCCACGACATCCGCAATGTCCTGCTTTAACTGCGCAATCTCTTCGGCGAGGCCGCTCGTGTCTTCATCGAATATGTTGACCACGCCTTGCAGGTTCGGCCCTTCTCCCAGGGGCACCACCAGCGGTACGCAATGCTTGCCGTACGTCTCCCGCAGCGTGTTTACGACTTTTTTGAAATCCGTGTGTTCGCGATCCAGCTTATTGACAAAAAAAGCGCGCGGCACCTGGTGCTGCTCGGCATATTTCCAGGCGTTATCTGTGCCCACCTGCACGCCCGTCGCCGCATCGACCACAATCACCAGGCCGTCTAACAAAGGTGTGGATGCGGCAACTTCCCCGATGAAATCCGCGTATCCCGGGTGGTCTATGAGATGGACTTGAATGCCATTCCAGTCGAGGTG
>JACPGD010000330.1 GCA_016182645.1 Candidatus Hydrogenedentota bacterium
AATCACATTCACCATGCTAATGATCAACATGTTGTTGATGCTGTTTAATGTCATTCCGGTCCCTCCCCTGGATGGACACTACGTTCTCCATTATTTCCTGCCCCCCAGCGGCCAGCGGATGCTCGAACAGATTGGGCCGTTTGGCATTCTGATCGCCATTTTTGTGGCCCGGCCTTGGCTTGATTTCGCACTACCCAAAATGGCCGATGGGATCTTCTGGCTGTCCACGTTTGGCCGCGGGCTGTGAGAAAGGTTCGCCTCAACGCCCGGGTGTTTCCTGGTGACACGCTGCTTCACTACGCTTTACAGCATCAGTCCGATCGGTCCGATCAGGCTGATGCGTCCGATGAAGGCGCCTCACGCTTGGCCCCAACTTCAAGCTTGATCGCTTGGGCGCCACCCAGGGCCTTGTATTTGCTATAATCGCGCTTCCCACTGATTTCACGCGCGCAATACGTGCATGTATTTCCCGTGCAGTGGATCCAAAGCAACACGGAACTTGAGGTAAATGGAACTCCCAAAGAATTACAGTGCGAAGCAAGCCGAGGCGCGGTGGCAGCAGTTTTGGGCCGAGCGCCAGGTCTACGCCTGGGACCCGGCGCGGCCCCGGGAAGAGACGTTTGTGGTGGACACGCCGCCGCCGACGGTGAGTGGCTCGCTGCATGTGGGCCACATGTTCAGCTATTCCCACCAGGACTTCATCGTGCGCTACCAGCGCATGCGCGGTAAGAACGTCTTCTTTCCCATCGGCTGGGACGACAACGGCCTGCCCACCGAGCGCCGCGTCCAGAACATGTTCAACGTCAAGTGCGAGCCGCACGTGCATTACGACCCGGCGTTCAAGGCGGAGCGCGGGCGCAAGGGCGAGCCGCTGCCCATCAGCCGCAAGAATTTTATCGAGTTGTGCAACAGCGTGACCAAGGAAGACGAAGCGGCGTTCAAGCATCTTTGGACGCGCCTCGGGCTGAGCTATGACTGGGACCAGGAGTACGCGACGATTGACGAACACTGCCGCCGTCTGTCGCAACTGAGCTTTCTCGAACTGCTCAAAGCCAACGAAGTTTACCAGGACGAACGGCCGGTCATGTGGGACGTGGATTTCCAGACGGCCATCGCCCAGGCGGAAGTCGAGGACAAGGAGCGTCCGAGCGCCTTCCACTACCTGCGCTTCGGCGTACAAGACAGCAAAGAATACATCGTCATCGCCACGACCCGCCCCGAATTGCTGGCGGCGTGCGTGGCCGTCTTGGCCCACCCTGACGACGCGCGGTACCAGCATCTCTTCGGCAAGAACGCCGTGACACCGCTGTTTCATGTGCCGGTTCCAATCATGGCCGACCCGAAGGCCGACCCGGAGAAGGGCACGGGCATTGTCATGGTCTGTACCTTCGGCGACCAGACCGACGTCGAATGGTGGCGCCAGTACAAGCTGCCGCTGCGACAGATCATCGGTAAAGACGGGCACCTGTTTCCGGTGCATTTTGTGACCGAAGGTGAAGGCGGGGCGGAAGCCACGCACGTGGTCGAGGCCGAGAACGGTACGGAGCGCGTGCTGTCGTACGCGGCGAACCGGACGATTTCGAGCCTGAATCCCGATGCGGCGAACCTGGCTTACCGCGAGATCAGCGGGAAGTACGTGAAACAAGCGCAGAAAAAAATAATCGAATTGGCGGAAACAGCCGGCGGCATTCTCGACCGGCCCTCGAACGAGATCAGCCATGCCGTCAAGTTCTTCGAGAAGGGGGACCGGCCCCTCGAACTCATTCCCACGCGCCAGTGGTACACGCGGATCATGGACAAGAAAGATGCGCTGGTCGGGCAGGGCCAGAAGATCAAGTGGCACCCGGAATTTATGGTCAAGCGGTACGAGCACTGGGTCGAAGGGCTGAATCAGGATTGGTGCCTGAGCCGGCAGCGCTATTTTGGCGTGCCCATCCCCGTGTGGTATCGGATCGGCGCAGACGGGGTGGTCAACCATGAAGACCGCCTGGTGCCCCGCGCCGGGGATCTGCCGATTGATCCACTGGACGATGTGCCGCCCGGCTACACGCAGGAACAGCGCGACCAGCCCGGCGGCTTTACCGGCGATCCCGACGTTTTCGATACGTGGGCGACGAGCTCCTTGACGCCGCAGATCGCCAGCCGCTGGCTGCTCGAACCCGAGCGGCACCGCAAGCTTTTCCCCATGGACATCCGCCCGCAGAGCCACGAAATCATCCGCACCTGGGCGTTTTACACCATCGTCAAGGCTTATCTGCATGAAAAAGAAGTGCCTTGGCGCAATGTCGTTATCAGCGGGTGGATTCTCGACCCAGACCGCAAGAAAATGAGCAAGAGCCACGGCAACGTCATAACACCGGAGCCGCTCATCGACCAATACGGGGCCGACAGCGTGCGCTATTGGGCTGCGCGCGCGCGCCTGGGCGTGGACACAGCCTATGACGAGACGGTGTTCAAGGTCGGCTCAAAGCTGGTCACCAAGCTGTTCAACGCCAGCAAGTTCGTGTTGGGCCGATTCGGGGATATCGACCAGGCGTTGTTGACCCCAGACCGTATCACAAGCGAAACCGACCGCGCCGTTATTGCCGAGCTGCGCCCGCTGATCGAGCGCGCCACGAAGTCCTTTGATGCCTTCGACTACGCGCAGGCGCTCCAGCTTACCGAAGAATTCTTCTGGCAGGTCTTCTGCGACAACTACCTCGAGTTGGCCAAGTCGCGCACCTATGATGAGGAACTGACGGAGGGCCGCCTCTCCGCCTGCGCCACCCTCCGGCTGTTGCACCGCGCCCTCGTGCGCATGCTCGCGCCCTTCATTCCGTACATCGCCGAAGAGGTCTGGAGTTGGCTCTATGCCCACGACCCAGACATGCGCGTTTCCGTGCACAGCAGCCCCTGGCCCAGCTTGGATGAACTGTCGGCCGTCCCCGCGCCGGCATCGCCAGAAACCTATGGCGCCACCGTGTCGGTGCTCGATGCCGTCCGCAGGGCCAAGGCCGAAGCCAATGTCAGCATGGCCGCGCCCGTGGCGCGGGTGCTAGTGAAGGCGGGCGTCATCGCCGCGAAAGCGTTGCGCCCAGCGCTGGATGATATACAGCGCATGCTGAAGATAACAGAACTGGAGCTGCTCGAAGACGCCGCCGCAGCAGCCGTCGTGGTGGAGACATCGCTGGTGGAAGGGACTTAAGGGACCTCAGGGACAGCAGGGACGCCAGCGACGAAGGGAAGAGAAGAAAGGGGGTGGCCCCGGCTGGGGTGGCGCCCCCAAGCGGATAAGTTTGAGGGTGGTCCAGGCGCGCACCGCGGATTGCCCATCTCCCCAGACCCATCGTCCGATCAGTCCGATCCGGCTGATGCGTCCGATAAACCCGCCTCACCGCCAATCCCCACCTTCAAGCCTGATCGTTTGACGGCGCCGCCCAGAGTTTTCAACCTGTGGTATGCTTTGGGGGAGGTTAATGGAGCCAGGCATGTCTGCGTTGAGTGCCATAGGATTCTCTGCGACTGCGCCCCAGGTGGGTGGTGTGTCCTCTGTGGCGCCCCGCGCGGCCGGGGCCTCGGACACCCCTGGTGGCCCCGTGGACGGCCTCAAATCTCCCCTGACACAACAAGAGGACGCGGTCGCCTTTTCGCAGGAGGCCCTGGCAAGACAGGCCCAGGCCGGCGCCGGGGAATTGACCGAGGAAGAACAGCGCGAAGTCCAGCGCCTCCAACAACGAGATCGCGAGGTGCGCCAGCATGAAGCCGCGCACGTTGCGGCGGCGGGCCGCTATGCCCGTGGCGGCGCACAACTCCAATTCAGCCGCGGCCCAGATGGGCGGCAATACGCCACCGGTGGGGAAGCGTCCATTGACGTCAGCCCGGAATCCACCCCAGAAGCGACCATTGCCAAAGCGCAAATCGTCCGGCGGGCCGCCCTCGCACCGGCGGAACCCAGCCCGCAGGATCGCCGGGTCGCCGCCCAGGCGAGCCAACTCGAACTTAAGGCGCGCCAGGAACTGGCGAAACAGCAAACGGAAGAGGGAACATCCTCGGCGGAGAAGGAAAGCGGCACGCCACCGGCTGAGGGCAGTGCCAAGCCCCAGGGCCTTGGGGCCTATGCTGATATCTCACGGGTCGCTGCCGCCGGGACGGCCGGGATACTGGATCGCCGAGCGTGATATCACCTTTTTAGGCGCACCCCGCATCGCTTGTGAATCAGTCCGATCAGTCCAATCCGTCCGATCCGTCAGATCTGGTTGTTTTATCCAAGCAACACATGTATTGCATGACCCTTCAAGCTGTTCGCTTGCGTGCGCCACCCCGGGGAGAGAATATTCTCCCGCCGAATGGGGTATAGTGTTCAGTTGGTTGTGGGGTGAATTGTCCAAAACCGTGCGGGAGGTCCTGACCATGCAAAAACGCGGGCCGGAAATCGTGGGGGAGGGGCCTATCAAGTTTCGTCCACCGAAACTGCCCACCCTGGCGCCCAAGCTGTACCTGTTCGTCGCTGCGGGGTTCGTCCTGCTCATGCTGCTCTTCATTCCTTATTTCATGTTCCTCGAGTATGTCGAACCCAATGAATTCGGCATCAAGGAAATCAAGGTGGGCGTGAACCGAGGCATCCAATCCACGGTTTATGGGCCCGGGTATGTTCTTGTGGTGCCGTTCATGCAAATGATCCACCGCCTGCCGCAGCAGGTGCAGGTGCTGGAACTCACGGCGGCGGGCAACCAAGGCGAAACGGCAGCCCGTTCGGAATCGGTTTTCCACGTCTTCAAGCCCGCCAAAATACAGACATCGGACGGGTTCTACGTGGATGTAGACGTGTCCATCCTGTACCGGATAGTCGATCCGTACAAGGTGGTGACGACCCTGGGGCCGGGGGACCGCTACCTGCAACAGGGGATCTTGCCGAAAGCCGAGCCGTTCCTGAAGCAGGCGTTGGGGCAGCTCACGACCGAAGAGTTCTACAACAGTCCAATGCGCGTGGAGAAGTCTCAGCTTGCCCAGGACGAACTCAACAAAGAACTGGAACAGTGGGGCATGAAGGCCGACCAAATCCTGGTGCGCTACTTCAAATACAGCGACGCGATCCAGGAGAACATCGAAGAGAAGAAACTTCAGGACCAGTTGGTCTTCACCAACCAATCCAAGGGCAAAGCGGCGGCGGAGGAGAAGAACCTCAACCACGTCTCGACGGCAGGGGAAATGCAGGTGCAAATCACGCACCAGGAAGGGGACGCCTACAAAGTGCGAAAAGAGGCCGAGCGTGACCTCTACGTGCGCAAAAAGCGGGCGGAAGCGGATCTGCTGGTACAACTGGCAGAGGCCGAACGCACCCGGCTGCGCAACGAAGCCATGCAGGAAATGGGTGCGAACCGGCTGGTGGCCATGAAGATGGCCGAGGTGCTCCAGGGCCTGGAAATGATTGTGGTGCCCGCCGGCGGCGAAAATGCATTCAATCCCCTGAATCTGAACGAAATACTGGACATGTTTGGAGGCGCGGAACCTTCCGCGTCAACCCTTGCCGCGCCCGCTTCGAAAGAAACGGCTTCTCCCGCGCCGGCAGAAATTACGCCGCCGCCGCCCCCGCCACCGGACGAGGCGGCCCCGCCTGCGGTCGAACAAGCTCCGCCTGCGGTGCAACCAGCGGAGGGACAGTCATGAAACACTTGGCACTATTCCTCCTTGTCCCGGTCCTTGGACTGGGCGTGAGTGGTTGCGTGGCGCATTCAACCGGCTCGACCGAGGTCGGCGTGCGCACGATCAAGTGGTCGCTCACCGGCAAGAAAGGCGTCGAGGAACGGGTGTATCCCGCCGGTTCTACGTATTTCTTTGCGCCGTTCATCAACGACTGGCATACGTTTGATACCCGGCTGCAGAATCTGGAAATGACTGCGGAGCCTGGGCGGGGAGACCGCGCCGGACGGGATGATCTGCTATTCAAGACCATTGACGGCAATGACATCAGTCTGGACGTGATCATTTCCTACCGCATCGTGCCGGAGAAAGCGCCGATGATCCTGCAGCAGGTCGCCACGAGCGATGAGGCGTTGCGCGAGTGCATTGTCCGCACGGTCGCTCGGAGCAAGCCGCGGGACATTTTTGGCGAACTGGACACGGAAGAATTCTACACGGCCCAGAAAAGGGCAGAGAAGGCTGAGCAGGTGGCTCGGGAGTTGAACACCATTTTCGAGCCGTATGGCATTGTCGTTGAGCGCGTGGGGACGCGCGACTACCGCTTCAATCCGGCCTACCAGGCGGCGATCGAAGAGAAGAAGGTGGCCGACCAGGAAGCGGAGCGGCTCAAGGCCGAAACGAACGCGAAGGAAGAGGAGTACAACACGCTGGTGCAAAAGGCCGAAGCGGAAATCGAGAAGATCAAGGTCCAGGCGGACGGCGGCTATGAGCGCGCGGTGATCGAGGCGGACGCCTACTACGAACAACAACAGCAGTTGGCCGAAGCCATCAT
>JACPGD010000302.1 GCA_016182645.1 Candidatus Hydrogenedentota bacterium
AACATGCCGTCCCGTCCACCGCCACGGTCCCGCCTTTTGCATCCAACCGCTTCACCGTGATCGGGGCCAAGGCGCTCACCTTCTGCCATCCCGGATGACTCACATTCTGTCCCGCGGCGGCGCCCACTTCCGGCTCGACCGTCCCCAATTGCAGCACGTTGTGCCCCACGCCTGAACTGTAATGCGTCATCATCAACTTGTGATCATATGAAGGCGTTCCCGCTTCAATCAGGATCGGCTGTCCGCGCAGAATGAAATTCACGTGCCCCCGGTCCTGGTGATCATGCTGATCCAGCGGATGCCCCCCGCGCACCCACACGCCCGTGGCAACCTCGTCCCAACTGTCGCGCCAGTTCACGCGTGCGGCGCGCTCATATGCGGCAAAGAGTGGCGGCGCCGCTTCCGCCCCCACCGGCGGCAAGGCGCGCACGGACAGCCCTGCCAAGTCATCCGACGGGCCACTTAATTGGTGCGCCAAGGCCCAGCGCGCCACTTCGCTGCCGGTACACATCGCCAGCAGCGACAGAAAGGGCCGCGTCTTCTCCGCCGCGTCATAGGCCGGGCCCGCATCGAAGCAGTTGATTACCATCTTGCCCGGCTGGAAGTGATGCACCAGCCATAAGGGGAAGTACTGGAGAAATGGCCGTTCCACCGCGCGCCGATCGCCCGTCACGGCCATCGCGTGCGCCGCGTGCAACAGCGACGTGGCCGTGAACTGCGCGTAGCCGAAGCCCTCCTCGAATTCCCCGTGCGCGCCATGCGCATCCAGCGCGCGCAGCAGATTTGCCACGCCCAGTTCATACTGCTCGCGGTGCATCTCGGCGCCCAGCAGAATACACGCGCGCACCAGCCCCTCCGTCGGCAGCACCCACTGGTTCGTGTACGGGTCGTCCGCCCGCACAAACCAGCTCCGCTTTGTTTTCCAGTCATCCACCACCGCCGCCACCTCGCCCTCGAGCAGCGCGCGCAGACGCCCCAACAATTCCTCCGGCACCGTCCCCTCTGGCAGCAAATCCAGCGTGTCCCCAATCGCGCGCACGCCTGTGCCCGTGGCCAGCCACGAGCCGTCTTTGCCGTCCGGTGGCAGGCGGTTGCCCGGCGTGTAGAGCGTCCAGCCCGGCCGCTGCAACGGCGACCACGCCGCCATCTCCTCAAGCTGCGCCAGCACGCGATCGCGGAGCGCCGCGTCCTGCGTCAGCACATACCCCGCCGCCAGGAGCGGCAGTTCCGCCGCCAGTCCATTGCACGCGCCAAAATCCGACATCGCCAGCGCGAAGTGTTCCTTGATTTCCGGCTCGAGCGCCTCGCTCCGCCCATCCAGCCACGTCCGGTGCTGCCCCACCTCCGCCAAGGTCTTCGCCCGCTGAATTATCGGCAGCCCCGCCGCCTTCCGCGCCTCCTCGATCAGCACACTGCGCGCAGTCGCGAGCGCAGGATTTCCGGACGCATCTTTCAACACATCCTGCCACGTTCGAATCGCCGCGTCTTCGCCGATGGCAGCCGCACAGCACATGAGTAGTCCCAGATTGCTGATGATTGTTGAATTGATCAATGCAGCTAATTGCCTTTTCAATTTAGGCGCCCTCTTCGTCATGCCCTTCCAGGCGTTCCACGCGCCCAGGAAGCTTCTTTTGTTCCGTGACCAAACGCCGTTCGATTTTTTTAACATCTTCCGCGGGAGGCAGCCGCTCAGGCACGATGTCTCGATTGAGCAAAAGCTGCCGCACGTCTTGGTTATTCTTCACGTGTTCATGCGAGATTCGTGCTTCCGTTCTCAAATCATCGCGCTTGATGTTGAAGTTGGTGATTTCATTGGCGAAGTCTTTGGCTTTGATCGTAATGGTTGGCAAGAAATCCGCTAGGGCGCGTCCCTTTGGGATGCCGAGCCGCCCTTTCATCTCTTCTGTCGTTTTGCCCCCAAATAGCGCCATGTCCCCCCTGCTGCGGATGCGTGCAAAACTCTGTCCTTCGCCTAAACGCTCAAAGATGATTCCGGAAAGCTCCTTTTCTGAATGAGTCAGCTTCTTTCGCGCGCTCAGGCGCTCAACCTCGGCCAGCCGCCTTTCGATCACTTCCTGCTTACGTGTCTGCACGGCAAAATAGGTCTGCGCAAACGCAATTGGCGCCTTGGTGGGGTCACCATTCTGGGCGATCAAATAGCAGGCATACCGTGTCAGCATGATGTCTTCAACTTCGCGTTGAGCACCTGAACCTATGTTCACCATTTTCCTGATATCAAGGAAATGGTCTTTTTTTTCATAACCAGATTGTTCACAGGCAGTTATGGCTTTCGCCACGACCTTGAAAAAGTTCTCCCAATTCCTGTAGCCCAGTACCTGCTGCAGATCTCGCGCAAGCCAGAATTCGACGCCAGATTCTTCGTCTCGCTGCACCATCTCTTCGAATTGCGCATGTAGTTGGACTAACAGCTCGCGTTTCATCAGCCTTCTCCATTCCAGATCAGAACATTGGTTTAGCGAGGTTCATCTTGTCGAGGGGCCGCAACCGAAAACTGTGGCGGCGGACCCTCCAGCCACCGCAATTGTTGGCGTTGCGTTTTGCGCGTGTTGAAGAGCCCCAGCACGCGCTGCAACTCTTCTTCGCTCAGCCGCGCGATGCCCTTGTCGTCCAGCCAGCCGTTGCTGGTGGCGAGCGGTGTGAGGTAATGCCGCACGCCGAACTCGGTGTAGTCCCAGCGCGTCACCGCGCTCCAGTTGCACGACCACAGCACGTTGCGGTAATTCGGAAAGATCCCGTACGGCCACACGCTCGGACGGCTGTGGCTGTCCTGATACGTCCCGTGCGCCATGATCGCGTAGGGGGGTACATCGAGCCAGCGCTGCACCTCGTCGGACGTCGCGCCGATGCAATCGCTCGTGAGGAAAGCCAGATCCTTCCGGCATGCCGTTGTCGC
>JACPGD010000303.1 GCA_016182645.1 Candidatus Hydrogenedentota bacterium
ATGCGACGGCCCCCCCCGTTGCGGCGTACAGCGATACGCCCGCCGCGGTGAGACAGGATGCGGCGAGCGTAAACGCGCCGGCGTAAATTCCAGGGCGCATCGGCAACGCGGAATTCGAGAAGACGGCGTCTCGCGCCAGGCGCAGCGTGGACCGGAGCGGATACTTGGACTGACCGGCGTGGCGTGCCGCGCGCACATAGCGTAGTTGGGTCTGGCGAAAGCCCATCGTCGCGAAGGCGCCGCGCATGAAACGCACGCGCTCACGGTGCGCGCGCAACACGACGAGCACGTGCCGGTTAAACCCTTTGAAGTCGCCCGCATTCTCGGGCAGTTCGGGCAGCACCCAGCGCCGCATCGCGCGATAAAACACGTGCGCCATGGTCCGCTTAAGCAGTCCATCCACGCGGCGGTCGCTGCGCACCATGTGGACGATGTCATGGCCTTCTTCCAGCTTCCGCAGGATGTCGGGAATCAGCTCGGGCGGGTCTTGCAGGTCGGCATCGGTAATAACGATGGCGTCGCCGGTGCAGAAATCCGTGCCGGCGGAGATAGCGCGCTGATGCCCGAAATTGCGGCTGAGGCGAATAACTCTGACCCGCGGGTCCTTCGCTGCTTCTTGCGTCAACAGGTCGGGAGTGGCGTCCTGGCTGCCATCATCGACGAAGAGGAACTCGCACTGCCAGCCGCGCAGTCCCTGGGCGACGTTGCGCACGCGCGCCAGAAACTCAGGCAGGACGTCCGCCTCATTGAAACAGGGGACGACGAGCGATAGCGTCTTGGATTTTGTTCTTGCCATGGACTGCATTCTATGCGCCTAACTCTGGGCAGGACAACCCCAGACACGCACCCGCTGGATGGCATCCGCGGAAAGCCAATTTCGGGAGGGCGAGCGTACCCGCGACAGGTCAGACGGGTCAGACACTTCGACAGACCGCGCTCACCGGTCGTACCAGTGGCCGGTCTTCTTGGCCTTGAAGATGAGTTCGCCGCGCAGGATGTAGGCGTGATCCAGGACCTGAAAACCGCGCCGCACCAGGGCTTCTTTCAGCGAAATGTACGTGTAATGCGTGACGTGCTCTTCAGCATACGCGCCGGGCGCAGCGATGTCGTAGAGGCGCTCCATCACGCGCCATTCCCAATTCCCATAGTCGGGGGTGCCGAGCACGAGGGTCCCGCCGGGCTTGAGTATGCGTGTAAGCTCATCGATGAAGCGCCCGTCTTCCGCCGGGATATGCTCGAGCACCTCGGAGGAAATGACGCACTCGAATTCCTCGTCGCGAAACGGCAGACGGCAGCCGTCCCCCCGCACCAGGAGCCGGTTCGTTTTGCGCATGAAACGCAACTTGTCGAAGCGCATGTCCACGCCGACGGCATGGGGCAGGGCGGCCAGAATGTGCGAACTGCCGCAGCCGATGTCGGCCGTGCTGACACCGGGCGGCGCAAACGCCATGATGATCTTGAAGCGGCGGCGCTGCCAGTAGCGCTGGAGCGGAATGCGGCTGTTGTGGGCGCGCCAATCATAGTCGGGAAAGCTGATCGAATTGCGGATGCGCCACATCTGGTGAAACAGCCGCAGGTAGTCCAGTCCGAACTCCACGATTTGCGCTTTGGAACGCCCTTCTCCGCGCGGTTGGTAGTGAAAGGGCACTTCCTTGATCGTGCGGCCTTCCTTCATGGCCAGCAGGAGGATTTCCACGAGGACAACGAAATTCTTGAACTTCGGGTGAATCCGTTGAAAGACGCTGCGCCGGTAGAGGCGGAAGCCACTGCTGATATCGTGGACATCGAGACTCAGTCCAATGCGGAAGAAGTTGTTGAGGATCCGGCTGAGCCACAAACGGGCGCCGGGCTGGTCGGCGCGCCCCCCGGCCACATAGCGGGATGCAATGATGATGTCCGCCTCATTGCGCGCGGCGAAGAGATCATGGATGAACTTGGCGGGATGCGAGAGGTCAGCATCCATCGTGAGCACGTATTCGCCGCGGGCTTCGCAGACCCCACGCAAGACGGCCGCGCCATAGCCAGGTTCGCTTTCGGCAATGTACCGGGCGCCAGCGTCTTCGACGATGCGTTGCGTACCGTCTGGCGACAAGGCGTCAACTACTAGAATCTCGTAGGCGGCCCCCATCTCCTCCAGAGTCTGCCGCAGTTCCGGCAAGAGTTGCTGAAGGTTTAGGGCCTCGTTCTTGCTGGGGATAATGACGGAGAGTTCGATCAAAGCTTGTCCCACTCTTCTAGGTTGATTCCTGCCTCTCTGAGGACGGCGCGTAACAGATTCCTGCTGATGTCGCCCCGATGCGGATTTGGGATGCGGACCCGCAGTTGTCCCTTGAGCATGAATTGATGTTTGTCGGGTTATCGGTCCGAAACGAGACATTAGGCTACTTCTTGGACTTCTAACGCGATGCCGTCGATTGGGGGAATTGCGTGCCCCATCTTGAGGCCCAAGACAATCCATTCCTCCAGGACTTCGCGCAACTCCTCCCGGCAGGTTTCGAGCGTCTCCGAGTGGGCCCACACCCCTTGGAGACCCTCAATGCTACCAAAGATTCCCTCGTTTTCTGGGAGCAGTTCGTAATGGGCCCTTCGCAATGCTGCCTCAATATATGCTGTTAGCATGATCACCTCGCACTCTGGCCCCCGGACTGCCGCACATCACGACACCAAGGGTGTTGCCGTTCACCATCATTAAAAACGGCATTGACGGTTGTCAAGAGTTTCTGCTAAATTCTACTAGGCGCAAGAGATACCCTTGCCTCGTTCAGCATTGACAGAGTGGTTTAAGCCGGCGTGGCAAGAGATTCTTCGCTTCGCTCAGAATGACTGAATGGTCAGAATGACTGAAGGGTCTGATTGACAAGAGTGGTCAGAATGACGGAATGGTTTGGGGCCTGAGGGCTGCTGTGTGCACTTAACTGAAGAAAAACTGGAACCGAAAACCCATCCGGAGGTGTTGGTGGTGGGCGGCGGCAAGGGTGGGGTGGGGAAGACGTGTTTCTCGGTGAACGCGGCCGTGGAGATAGCCAAGCGCGGCTGGCGGGTGGTATTGATGGACGCGGACCTGAGTTGTTCCAATGTGGAAACGGTGCTCGGGATACGGAATAGTGCGCAGCGGCTGGACGATTTCTTCCTCCAGGCGGGCCAAAAGAGCCTGGCGTCCATCGTCCAGGAGACGGAGTATGCCAATTTACGTCTGATTGCGGGCACAAGCGGTCTTTTGGATGCGGCCAACCCCCGTTTTCAGCAG
>JACPGD010000308.1 GCA_016182645.1 Candidatus Hydrogenedentota bacterium
CATCCTCCACTTCGAGTACTTGCTTCCCTACCTGCGGCATATGCTGATGAACAGCCGGGAAGCGCGCATCAGTTTCTTTGGACATGATGAGTTCTCGCCGGAGCTGATTCGCCGCTTCAACATGAACCGCGCTTTTGGCAGTATGCTGTTTCCCAACTCGCTGGCCGGCTTCCTGATCCTCTCCATCCCCCTCGCGGCGGCCCTGGCCATTCAAGCGGTTCTCGAATTCAGACGGTTCTGCTCCATAGACACCGCACGGCCCGCTGCGCCCAAGGCCCCGCCTTATCCTGCCTTGGCGTGGACGGCCTGTTGCTGGTTTGTGAGCGCGCTGACGCTCTTCGGCATGGCGCAGTTCAGAGTGGCCTACGCCCTCGAACCGCTCCGCTGGTTTGAGCACGATTTGGCGCTCTCCCTGGCTTCCTGTGCGTTGGCGGTGGCGCCTGCCGCGTTTGTTTTCGTGGTCATCACCCGGTGGGGCGCAGGGTATGCCTGGCGTTTCTTCGCGGCCTTGGGCCTGCCATTGATCACAGTCATTGAACTTTGGACACTCTGGATCACCTATTCGCGCGGGGCCATGCTGGCCCTTCTGGCAGCAGCGATGTTTGCCGCGGTGCTCGCGGGGCTACGGCTCACCCGTTGGGGTGGGGGGTCGCTCGCACGTGCAGGCACGGCCTTCTTCCTCCTCGGCTGCGGGGCACATATGCTGCTGCAAGGGGGGCAGTACGCGCGAGCGCAGGAGCCTGCCCCGGCGGTGCCAGACGGCGCACCCGCGGCGGAAACATCCCCCGACGCCCCGGCCGAGGCCCCGGCGCCGCCGCCTGTCGCGAACCAGCGCCTGCGTGAGGAAGGGGTCGACATCAGCGCGGCGGAACTCATGAATCCGGAATCCTTCCGCTTGCGGCTGTCGTACTGGAACGTCGGCCTGAAGATGTTCCTGAACCATTTGTGGACGGGCGTTGGTCTGGGCAATTTTGGCATCGCCTATCCCATTTACCAATACGTGGGCGCGGGCGATACGAAAGAGGCCCACAGCGGCTTTCTCCAATTCTTCTGCGAGACGGGCATCGCCGGAGGCCTGATGTTCTGTGTGTTTTGGGCCATCTTCCTGCTGGCCGGGGCGCTGGACTTGCTGCGAACGCCCGCCGGCGGTGGACTATTGCTGAAGCTGGGCCTCTACACGGGGCTGCTGGCGTTTCTCCTGCACGCGGGGATTGACATCCATTTCTCGCATCCGTCCCTCGTGATGTTCGCCGTGACTTTCGCCGCCCTCTTCATGGCAGGCTCTGGAAGCACGCTGTTCGTCTTGGGCCCGGGCAAGACGAAGTCCCTCGCAGTGGCTGTCCTTATGCTCATGTTGGTATTCAATCTGGTAATAGCAGTCTTCACGCTGCGTCCCTACCTGCAAGATTTGGGCATGAGCCGGACGAATCTTATTAATGTTGCCGGGAACCAGAATCAGACCAAGCGGCTGGCGGCGGCGGAACTCTTCCTTGTCCAAACCCCGGACTACGCACGGTCGCCCGAGGGCAAGAATGCGCCGCAAATCGCTTTTCAAGCGGCCCATACCCTGATTCCGGATGCGGAGGCCCTGGCGGCGCTGGGCACGTTGTATACGCCGCTCGAGACCGGGCAGGGCTACCGGCCGTTGAATCCAGGCGAGGACCCCGTGAATTCCGTGCTGATGATCCAGCGGCCGCGCGACGCGTACGCCAAGGCACTCGAGAGCACGCAGAAACGGGTGGCCGAACTCGAAGCGGTCGACGCATGCTATGGACGCAGCCCCGAATTGGCGCTCCATATTGCCCAGTGGTGCAAGCTGATTACGGACCGGACGAACAACGCTAAATACGAACGTATCCGCAAAAAATATCTTGACCGGATGGTGGAGTGGGGACAACAAGCCGTCGAGCGCAATCCAATGTCCGCGGAAACGCACTCCTTCCTCGGCCACCTCCTGTGGCACCACGTTAACTTGGACTTGGGGCCCGGACGCATGGACAAGGTCCGTGCCGCAGTCACGCACTTCAGACGCGCAACAGAATTGAATCCGTCCGTGCCAGATCTGAAAGACCAATATGCCCGGGTCCTGCGCGAACTGGCCAACACGCCGAGCCGAGAATTAAGCGACCCCGCGAAGGCGGAATACCGCCGCCAGGCCGACGCCGTGCAATTGGAGGCGGATGCCCTCCGCAAGCAGCGCGCGGAATTGGGCCTGCCCTGATCGGAAATCGAGATCCCCGCAAGACTGGTTCGGTCAGACCGGTCTGACTTGTCTGACCTGTCCGACGTGCCTGAAACGTCCGATCTCCCTGCTACCCCTCCAGTGCCTGACCCGCGGGCTGGCGCCGGAAACTGTTGATGAAATCGCCCACCCACAACTGGAAATCATCAAAAAAGGTGTAGAAGAGCGGCACGACCAACAGCGTGAGGAAGGTCCCGAGGGTCATCCCGCCAATAAGCGCCTGGCCCAATCCGGCAAAGGTGGCCGCGCCGCCTGTCTTGGCCAGGGCCAGCGGTACCAAACCCAGGATCGTGGTGAGGGCGGTCATCATGACGGGGCGAAAGCGGTCGTTGCCGCCTTTGATGATCGCTTCGGCGCGCTCAAGCCCCTGCTTGCGCAGATCGTTGATGTGGTCGACAATGACACTACCGTTATTCACGATGACCCCTGACATCAGCAAGCACCCCACGAACGTGACCGTGTCCATCTGCAGGCCCGTGAAAAACAGCATCCACACCGCCCCGCCCAAGGCCAGCGGGACCGTCGTCAGGATGGACAACGGCAACAGGTAGGATTCGAAGAGCGCGGCCATGACAAGATAGATGAGCACGATTGCCATGATCATGGTGGTAGTGAAATTGAGCACGCTCTCGCCCAGTTCCTGGAGCTGATCGCCCAATTCAACGGAATAGCCCGGAGGTAGATCGAAGGCATCGGCAGCGGCGCTCAGTTCACGCTGGACCGAACTCAGGTTGTCCGTCGATGTCTTCCCCCTCAAGGTCACGACATTCTTTCCATTGACGCGGTGAATCGACGCCGCGCTCGTGGCCTTGTCGTATTTGACCAGTTGGTTCAGCGACACCAGCCCGCCGGTCTTACTTAGCACCGCTACATTGTCCAGATTGGTCTTGGACTCGCGATCTTCTTCGCGAAATTGCGCCCACACGGGGATTTCGCGCCCCCCTTGTTTCATTTCCGGCAGACGCGCACCGCGCAGGGCCGCATCCACCGTCTGCGCGATGGCGATGGGTGTGACACCCGCCGTTTCCGCCAGCGGCGCATCAATGCGGATCTGCATCTCCTGCTTGCTGCGTTCAACATCGGTCGTCACGTCATACACGTTGTCCATGCGTTCCATCGCCAGCTTGAACTGTTCGGCATACTCGGCCAGCAGCATGGTATCGTCGCCGCGAAGGCGCACCGACACGCCGTGCTCATCGCCGGTGCTCCCCGTGTCGGTGAGCATGAACTCGAGTTCCGCCCCGGGCACCCGCGGCCCGAGACGTTCCGCCAGGATGATCATCGCCTCTTCCGTGTCGTATGGTGGGTCCTCCCCCTTCGGGCCGTCGTCCTCCGTGTACAGATAGGCCTCAATCACGCCGCCGTCTTTTTGGAAGAAGGCGAGAATGTTCTTGATTCCCAGTTCCTCCCGCAGTTTATTAATCTCTGATTCAATCAAGGCAAACAATTCGCGCGCGGCGGCGAAATCATAGTTTGGATCCAAATCCACTTCGATTTTCACCTCGCGCGTGTCCAGCTTCGGCATGTCGCGCATACCCATCACCCGATAGGGCACGAGCAAGGTGATCGCAATCATTCCAATCAACACGCCAAACGTGGCCATGCGCCAGTGTAGTGCGAGCCGGAGAAATGCGGTGTAGCGTTCGACCACCACGCGCACCAGGACCGGGCCGCCGGACGGCTGGTCCGAGTGTTTGCGCAGGCCAGCCCACCGCAAGACACGCTGCACGGCATTTTCATTTGGATTGCCGCGCATCCGGCTCATGGCCAGTGGAATTAAGGTGAGTGCAATCAGCAGGCTCCCGCCAAGCGCCACGATGAGCGGCAAGCCGAGTTGTTCCATGAACACGGACATCTGCCCCGCTTCGAGGTAGTACATCGGCACGAAGACGACCCACGTCGTGGCCGTTGAAGCCAGTACGGCAAGCCCCACTTCATTCGCGCCCAGTTCCGCGCTTTCAATCAGGCCGTAGCCAAGCTGCCGGTGACGAATGATGTTCTCCACCACCACAATCGAGTTGTCAACCAGCATGCCCACCGAAATAATCATCGACACCATCGTGACCAGGTTCAGCGACATCCCCGCGAAGAACATGAACACCAGCGCCACAACCAACGAGGTGGGGATCGTAAGCGCCACAATAATCGTGGGACGAATTCGGTGGAGGAACAAGAACAACACCACTACCGCCATGACGGCCCCGTAAATGCCTTCTTGTTGCAAATTGTCCAGGGCGCTCGCAATAAGTTCCGACTGATCAAAAAAGACCATCTGGACCACGCCTTCAAAACTGGGCTGCGCCAGCGCTTCATCGAGCGCCTTGCGCACGCCCTCGCAAGTGGAAACGGTGTTCGCTTCCGATTCCTTCGTTACCATCAACACTGCGCCGCCCTTGCCGTCCAGCGACACGAACGCCGGCTCGCCCCGCGCGCTAAAGCGCACTTTCGCCACGTCCCGCAGGCGCAGGCCATTGAGACCGACCACGATATTCTCAATGTCCTCGAGGCGCCGGTATTCGCCCACTGCGCGCACCAGGTACTTGGTCTCCCCTTCCTCGAGGGCGCCCACGGAAAGATTGAGGCTGCCTTCGCGCAGTACATTGATGATCTGCGCCAGGCCTAGGTTCATACTGCGCAGCGTGTCCTGGTCGAATTCCACCAGGACTTCCTTCTCCTGAATCGGCGAACGCACCTGGACATCCGCCACGCCGTCAACGCGCCGGACGCGTGGTTCAAGCAGGGTGCGTACCAGGTGCACGAAGCGCTCTTCGTCGCCTTCCTGGAACACGCCAATGGCCATGACCGGGATCGCCTGGGAACTGAAGCGCTGGATGAACATGCGCTCCACTTCCTTGGGCAATTGCAGTTTCAGCCGCTCCATGCGATCGCGCACTTCGGCCGTCGCGAGGGTCATGTCCGTCTCGAGATCGAACAGCATGCTGACAAAACAGCCGTTGCTGTTCGAGATGGTGCGAATCTGTTTGAGGCCGGGAATGGTCCGGAACTCGCCCTCCACCGGAATCGCAATCTGTTGCTCGACCTGTTCCGGCGAAGCTCCCGGATAGGGAATCGAAACGCCCATGAAGGGTTGATCAATGTCCGGCAGAAACTTCAAGGGCATGCGGAACCACGCAATGACCCCGAGGGTAAGCATGCACAGGCTGAGCATGGTGACCGTGATCGGCCGATAAATGGCAAATTTCGGCAGGGAAAACCTCATGCTTTGTCCCGTCCCCCGAAGAGGTGGTACAGCATCGGAATCACCACGAGCGTCAACAAGGTCGAACAGGTCAGGCCGGCCATCACGGTAATCGCCATGGGCCGCCGCATTTCGGCGCCTTCCCCCGAAGCCGTGATCATGGGAAGCAACCCGAGGACAGTGGTAATCGTCGTCATGAAAATGGGGCGCAGACGGACCATCCCGGCCTCTACTATCGCATCCGCCTTGGCCCGGCCACGTGCCCGCAACTGGTTGATGTAGTCGACGAGCACGATTGCATTGTTCACCACGATGCCCGCCAGCACGATGGCGCCGAGGAACACCATAATGCTCAGGTCAAGGTGTGTGGCCACCAGGGCATACACCACCCCCACGAAAGCGAGTGGCACGCTGAACATCACTAGGGCCGGATGCCAGATGGATTCAAACTGGCAGGCCATCACCACATACACCAGGAAGATCGCCAGGAGCAGCGCGAAACGCAAGCTGGCGTAGGAAGTCTCAAGTTCCCGGTTTTGCCCGCCGAGCACAAACTCGTAGTCCTCCGGTTTCGCGATCTTGGCCACCGCCGCCTCGATGTCCGCGGAGACGGCGCCCAGGTCCCGGTCTGCAACGTTCGCCGTGACGAGTACGACTTGCCGCTGCGCGATGCGCCGGATCTCGCTCGGGCCTTCCTGTTCTTCTATCGTGGCCACGTCCTCCAGCGGGATCGGGGGAAAGCCGTCCGTAATCGAGATGCGTTTCAGGTCTTCCACACTGCTGAGCAACCGCCTATCGGTGCGGACGCGCATGTCCACTTTTTCCCCGCTCCGATTGAAGCGCGTGGCGATGTCCCCTTGCACTTCGGTACGCAAGCGGCCCGCCACCTGCCCCGCGCTGATGTTCTTACTGGCCAGCAGTTCACGGTCCAGCGTCACCAGGATTTCCGGATAGCCCGCCTTGACGCTCAGTTCCGCGTCTTTGACGCCAGGAATGGGCTGCACGGCCGCCAGGGCCTCTTGCCCCAGTTTTCGGAGCATGGTCAGGTCATCGCCAAACACCTGCAATTCCACCGCGGTCTTGAAGCTGAACATCGTCGGCAGCGTAAAGGTGATTTCCTCGGAGGCCACTTGCTCGATCCGGCCCCGCATGTCCTGCATGATCTGATCCTGGATCGGCGCGGTTTCTTTCGGGTTCCGCAGGATTACATTGAATTCTGCAATATTCTCGCCCCGATCACTCTCGCCCTTGGATTCGGCCTCCTCCCCAATTTCGACCGTCACCTGGTCTACAACATCCATCGAGCGCACCACCCCCTCAATGCGGCGCGCCCGTTCTTCCGTTTCCTCCAGGCGCGTCCCGGCGGGGGCCTCCATGCGGATACCGAACTCTCCCTGTTTCATGGGGGGAATCAACTCGCTGCCGAGTCCAGTCGCCAGATAACCGGCGTGTACGGCCATCGCTAGTACGATTAGGAGCACGACGGGACTGAAGCGCAGCGCGTGGCGCAGGCTGAGACCATAGGCCGTCCGGAAGGTAGTGAACCCGCGATCAAAAAGCCAGAGCGGCAGGCGCAGTACCGTATTAAAACTCCAGCGCAAGACGAGGAAAACTGCGAAGAGGACGGCACAGCCCATAAAGAGAAGCGTGATCAGAAGAACGCCGAGCACTTGGAGCAACGTCTGCAGGACAAACAACATCAGCACGAGGGGCAACAGTAGAAACGCGCCGCCACGCACGGCCCATTGGTGCAGCCGGGAAGGATTGGGACCGGTAGCCAGTGCCCGCAACGTGGGCCCTACGGTCTCGGCGAAGCCGCGGCGGAGAGCTTGTGCGCCATATTGGAGACCCAACGGCACCGCGCCGAGCAGGGCGGCAAGAGGGCCCCTGCCGTGTTCCGCGCGCAGTTCGTGGTAGGCGCGCAAAACCCAGATGACCTGGCGGCCCGCCTGCAATTGAAGACCGCGGCGCGAGTAGATCAGGGGAATCAAGTAGAGCGCGGTGAGGAGCGATGCCAGCAGCGAGAAGGTAACCGTCAATGCCAGGTCCCCAAAGAGCTGGCCCGCGATGCCCTCAACGAATGCAATCGGGAAGAACACGGCCACGGTGGTCAGGGTCGAGGCGGTCACGGCCCCGGCGACTTCGCGCGTGCCCCGCTCGGCCGCGTCGATGCCCACGTCACCCTCCTCTTTGCAGCGGAAGATGCTCTCCAGCACCACGATCGAGTTGTCGACCAGCATGCCTACCCCGAGGGCCAAGCCCCCAAGCGACATCGTGTTCAGTGAGATATCGCGCATGTACATGGGTACGAACGCCGCCACGACCGAAATCGGGATGGAGATGCCGATGATGATCGTGCTGCGCATTTCCTGGAGGAAGAGGAACAGGACGACCAGGGCGAGAAAGCCGCCCACGATCGTTGCGTCCTTGACTTCATTGATCGCCGCCACAATGAAACGGGCCTGGTCCGTGATTATCGTCCGGTCAGTTCCGTTCGGGAGCCGGTCTAGCAAGGTCCTCTTCGCCGACCTCGCCAGCGCCGGCGGAACCGGTTGACCGCTGGCCTTCAGGCGCGCCTCCTGCACGCGTTTCGACTGCTCCTTGATCAGCGTCATCACCCGCTCGCTGAAGGATGCCTTGCGCGAAAAGTCCAGTAGACGTTTGACCGTGTCGCTCACGAGCACGGTGTTGGCGTCCCCTTCCTTGAATATCTCCAATTCAACCGCCTCGTGCGCATTGATGTGCACGATGGTTTCGCGGTCTTTCGCGCCCAGGAAAACGTCCGCCACGTCTTTCAACCGCACCTGCTGCCCACCCGGCATCACGATTAGACTGTCCCCAATTTCTTCGATACTGCGAAACTCGTTGAGCGTCCGGACCAGGTACTCCGTGCGGCCTTCCTCGAGTTTGCCTCCCGACAGGTTGATGTTCTGCTGGGCCAGGGCATTCACGACCTGCTGCAAAGACAGCCCAAGGTTCTTCAGGCGTTGGGCGTCCACCAGGATCTGGATTTCTTCCTCCCGGCCACCCTTCACCGTGACTTGCGCAATGCCCTCTTCGGCTTCGAGGTCGCTCTTCAGGTGCCGCTCCGCCGCGTCGCGGATGGCCGTCAGCGCGCGTTGTTCCTCCTCGCGGCTGAGGCCCCCCGCACCTGGCGTCAGCGCAATGCGCATGACCGGGTCCAGCGTGGGGTCATAGCGCAGGATGACGGGGTTCTCCGTGACCTCGTTCGGCGGCTCAAAAAGATCAAGCCGGTCGCGCACGTCCTGCTGCGCAACGTTCATGTCCGTGCCCCACGTAAACTCGAGAATGACCTCCGAGAGCCCCGGCGAGGAAATGCTGCTGATTTCGACCACGCCGCTCACGATACTGAGCATTTCTTCCAGCGGGCGCGTGACCAGCTTCTCGACGTCCTCCGGCGCCGCCCCTTCGTATTCAGTGCGCACCGTTAAGGTGGGATACGAAATGTCCGGCATGAGGTTGATGGGCAACTGCTGGTACGAACGCCACCCGAACACGATCATGGTGAGGAAGAGCATCGCCATCGTGACGGGACGGCGAATGGCAAGCCGGTATTGTTTCTCTGGCGTTTTGTGTGGTTCGGTCATGGGAGTTCTTGGTTTTGAATGAGGAACACTTCTGCGCGTCATCCGGAACTACACCCCAATAGAAGCGTCTTGGGGTGGGTCGTCCCTGGAGAAGACAAATTTGAATGGCCGTAGGTGCACACTATGGAACGGGAGCAGAAGTGCCCGATCCCGCAGGGGTCGTAAGTTCAGGAAACCCGCTTTCCGTAGGTTTTCACCTACGGCTATTCAAATTTGACCGCTCCGCAGTCTCGGCGGCCCCGCAATTACTCTATAGCTGGTCTCAACGATTGCACCGCGCCTGGCTCAGCCACCGCCCATCATTCTCTCGCGGCGATCCCGCCCATGACCGAGGCGCATTTGTTTATCTTTGGCGGATTCCAGGGCCTGCCCAGGAGTAACGCCGCCGCGCGAAAGGATTTCCTGTTCCGCGTTGGTCACGGAAACGCGGGAGCCTTCCTTCAATGTGTGCTGCCCCAACGTGACCACCAAGGTATTCTCATCGATTCCGTTGGTAATTTCGATCTGGTTGCTGTCTTCCAAACCGGTCTCGACTTCAATCCGTTTGGCCAGCAGCCCGGCGGCGTCCTGGTTCGCGGCGGCGGCTTCCGCGGGCTGCTCCACAATCATCAGATACTTGCGCGTGTTGTCTTCCAGGAGACTGTCCTTAGGTACCACCAGCGCATCCGGGTGCGTCTCCATCACCAGGCGCACCCGCGCAAATGCGGCCTCACGGAGCAGCTTCTGCGCCGATTCATCAAAATTCAGGACCACCTCCACCGTGCCATTCATCGGGTCCACACTCGGACTTATCCGCTCGACACGCGCCACCAGCGTCTCGCCCGGCAGCGAATCAATATTGACATGGGCTTCCTGATCTACTTTCAGGTGCGCCAATTCGCGTTCCGGGACGTTAATTGGAAGATTGAAGGAGGACGGATCAACGACTGTGAACGCCGGCATCGCGCTGGTCACCAGCATGCCCTTCTGAATGTTTCGGCGCGTCACAATCCCGGTGATTGGGCTGGTCAGCGTTTGGTTGCTGAGTTGGACTTCCTGCGTGTGCAGTGTGGCCAGGGCTTGCTCGTGCGCGAAACGCGCATTGTCCCGCTCGACTTCCGTCCCAATACCTTCCGCGAGGGCGCGCTCGGCGATCTTCAGCGCATTCTCTTGCTGGCTCACGGTCACGCGCGTTTGACGGATTTGCGCGTCCAGCGCTTCCCGGTCAAGTTGCGCCAGGACGTCCCCGGCGTTCACCGCGTCCCCTTCTTCGAAGTGTAGTTCCACGCATTCGCCCATGCCCTGCGGCACAATCTCCACCCGGCGCTCCGCCTGGACCCGGGCCGTCGTCTCGAAAAAAGAGGAAACGTCCGCGCGCGCCGGCCGGGCCGCCTCGACGGGGATGGTCACCACCTCGGCCGCGTCAGGGGTCGACACCGAACCCTTTTCCGCGGCCGGCTCGGTCGCCTTGCCTTCCACCTGGTTGGTGCACCCGGTGAAGAGGCAGAGCAGCCAGCCCGCGGCCATGGCGTGAAAGTGCCAGTCAGTCCACATGTATCCTCCAGGGGGTATCATAAAGCCCGCGCCCCGCCGTGGGCAGGTAAGATCGGAAATCCAGAATGTAAAGCGCCGTTCCCACAAATCACGCGGCCAGATCGCGCGCTTGGGCCAGAGAATGCTTGCCCGGAACACTCGCGTCGCAGCACACAACATCTCCTAAGCAAGGCTACAGGTTAGACTTGCCTTCATTACGCCGGGTTTCTGCTTGGCGAAGTGGCATTTTTCGCAGAATTAGACGGCATCACCGGTTCACCCCGCTACCTCTCTCAATCATAGCAGGTTTCTTCCAAGCACTCCATTCTGCTACGTCTATCTGACCAGAAGATCGGGGCTTGGCCTGAGTCGCCTCCCAGGGAATACCATCCTGGCTTCCCTTTCCGTGAAGAAATAAGCCCGCCTTAATTATTGACACACAGGGGGCAACATGGCATCATGCTACCGGGAACCACCGTATCCCCTCATTGCTATCTTGTGGTTAACGCGGCGTCCCCGTTGCGTTTCCAGGAAAGCGGCGTGGATGCCGCGGTGCTGTTGGCTACGGTGGAGTGTTCTAGAGGAGCTTTTTCATGCCTCGTCTCAGGATGTCTGGCGCAAGCGTTGCGCTGATGCAGTTGGTGTCGATTTTCATGGCGGGCTGTCCGATTCCGGGGGATGTGGGGGTCAAGCTCCTCGTATCACCTGAAATACTCAACTTTGGGTTACGGCTCAACGCGCTGTCGCTTCAAGTCAGCAAGAATGCCTCCAGCACACCATCGGGCCCAATCGTAGTCGAGTCGAAGGCGCCGTGGATCATGGTGGAAGCCTGCACCACTGCGGCGGAAAACTGCTCGAGCCGCGGCCCCTTGGATTCACTCACGATTCCCGTGCGGATTGATCGCAGCCTGACCAAGCTGGGGACCAACCGCGGCTTCATTACCGTGGCCGCCAGCGGCGCCTCCCTCGAAACCGTCACTGTCTATGTCGAAGATATGCTCGAAGCCGACTTCTCCGTCAACCAGCGTTCGGTCGAGGTCGGCCAGCCCTTGGTGTTCACGGACCGTAGCGCGAGCAGTTCCGAAGGCTCGCCCATTTTAGGACGCCGCTGGGATTTTGACGACGGCACGACCAGCACCGCCACCAACCCCGTCCACATCTTCCGCGAGACGGGTATCTTCAGCGTGTCATTAACCGTCATCACGGCGGATTCGGAGGAGACCGTCACCAAGGAATCGTATATCACCGTGACCGGCACTTCGCCGGCGGTCGATTTCGAGGCGAACCCCCGGATGTTGCTGGCCGGGCAGGCTGTCGCCTTTACCGATCTTTCTTCCTCTGCCTTTGCACCGATCATCGGCTGGCTCTGGGACTTCGGGGACGGCGGCAGCAGCACCGAGCAGAACCCTGTTCACGTCTATGAGAATCCTGGCGCCTTCACCGTGACGCTCACGGCAGAAACGCAATTTGGGGCCGGGAGCGAAACGAAGGAGAGCTATATTCTCGTGCGGTCCAATGTGCCGGCCCAAGCGGAATTCACGTTGAACCCGCTTGATCCCGTCGTCGGCCAGCCCGTGCGCTTCACCGATCTGTCCAATCCGGGCGCTTCCACGATCACCCGCTGGGAATGGGACTTCGGCGATGGCAGCGAAAGCACGGAACAGAACCCCCTCCATACGTATACCGCCACGGACAGCTACGAAGTGACGTTGACGATCACCACGGAAGCAGGCACGTTTTCCAAGACGCGCGTGGTCAACGTCGAAAACCGCCCGCCGGACGCGGATTTCACCGTGAACAAGGTGAGTCCTTCGACTTTCGAGGTGGTACAGTTCCGCGACTTGTCCGACGCGGGCAGCAGCCGCATCGTGTCGTGGCGCTGGACCTTTGGCGACGGCAGCGAGAGCGCCTTGCAGAACCCGACGCACGCCTACCGCGTTGCTGGGGTCTATACGGTCAGTCTGACCGTGGTCACGGAAGCGGATGCCAACAACACCAGCGTCGAGCGGAAGCAAAACTACATCACCGTGTTGAATCCGCCCTCCGTTGAATTCACGATTAATCCACTCTCCGCGTTTACGGGGGACACCATCGCCTTTACGAACCAAACCACCGCCGGGAGCGAGAGCAATCTGACCTACGCCTGGGACTTTGGCGATCCGGCCAGCGGCGCGGCCAACACTAGTGCCGCAACGAACGCCACGCACGTGTACAACACACCCGGCACTTACACGATCATTTTGACGGCCACCACCCCAACGCGATCTGTCAGCCGCTCACATTCGCTGACTGTGGACGTGGCGCCCACGCCCGACTTCTCGGCCACTCCCAGAACGGTGATCACGCGCGAGACTGTGCAGTTCACCGACCTGACCACAAACACGGCCAAGCGGCCTGTCGAAGGCCGCACCTGGACCTTTGGCGATGGCCAGCAGAGCAACCAGATCAACCCAACCCACAGCTACGTCACACCGGGTGTCTACGACATCTCCCTGTCCGTCAATTACACGCACTCCGTGACCGGTGCCGCCTTTACCAAAACGGCCACGAAGACGGGCTATATCACGGTGAATGCGCCGCAAGCGCCCACAGCCAACTTTGAAGCCGATACTGAGTGCGCCCTCACTGGTTTCGCCGTCAACTTCACGGATCTGTCCCAGCCGGGTTCCCGCCCCATCACGGACTACCAGTGGACCTTCGGGGACGGCGGTACCAGCACCGAGCGCAATCCCAGCCACACCTACACGGCCGCGGGGACCTACACCGTCTCGTTGACCGTCACAAGTTCGGCCCTGCCCGCCGGCTCGAACCAGGATCGCTTCGAGCAAACTATCAGCGTCAATGAGAGCACCGCCCTGGACGAGTACGTGCGCGCTCCGGATCCCAGCTACAGCTTCACGTTGGTGGACTCATTCAGCATGGGCCTCGGCGGGGTCGCTTCCTCCACGGCGTACATTCTGCGCATGACTTCCCAGCAATGGCGCACCAGCGAGGAGGTCTATGAAGGACTGACTTGGACCCATAACCTGGGCATCGTCGTGCCCGACAACGTCAATTCCGATTCGGCCATGCTGCTCGTCGATGGCGGCGACCGTTTCGATACGGATCCCGACGACGACGTCATGAACATCATCAACACCTTCGCTATCGTAGCAGGCTCCGTCACGGCAGTGATTGACAATGTTCCCAGCCAGCCGATTGGCTTCGCGGACGAAGCCGGGATCCGCGACCGCGAGGAAGACGAAATCATCGCTTACAGCTATGATAAGTTTCTCCAGACGTTCGAAGCGGGGAGCCCGGACAATGAATGGCCGGTCCTGCCCGCCATGGCCAAGGCCGTCGTACGCGCCATGGATACCATCCAGGAATTTCTCCGGAACGACTCGCCCGTCGAGGACTTCGTGGTGACGGGCGCGTCGAAGCGCGGCTGGACCACCTGGCTCACGGCCGCCGCGGACTGCCGCGTGCGTGCGATTATGCCCCTCGTGATCGACGTGCTCAATATGGACGAGCAGATGCGCCACCATCGCAACGCCTACGGCTACTGGTCGCCGGAGATCTACGATTACTCCCAGATGAAGGTCCTGGATCGACTCTTCCTGCCTGGCGGCGGCGTGCCGCCCGAAGCGCAGGCGCTGCTCGATATCGTGGACCCCTTCGAGTACCGCGATCGGTTGACCATGCCGAAGTACATCATTAATGGGACGGGCGATCAGTTCTTCCTGCCCGATTCCTCGCAGTTCTACATCGGTGACCTGCCGCAGGAATTCCACCTCGACTATATCCCCAACACGGACCATGGTCTCTCGCTCGACGAACAGACCGGTGTCACCGGCGAACAAAATGTCCTCGGGCACATGCTGGGGTGGTACATGGCCGTGATTCAGGATGTGCCCCGGCCCAGCATCTCGTGGACCTATGGACCCAACAACACCATTGTCGTCACGCCCAGCCAGACGCCCTCCCTGGTCCGGATGTGGCAAGCGTCCAATCCCGAAGGGCGCGACTTCCGTCTGCAGGAGATCGGCGCCGCCTGGACCGCCACGACGCTTGCCGCGCAGCCCGACGGCACCTTCATCGGGCAAGTGCCTACGCCCGCCGCCGGTTGGCGCGCCTTCTACGTCCAGGTGGTCTTCGCCAATGCCGCACAACTTCAGGTCAGTCTCCCTGGAATTCAGACGCCGCCCTTCACCTTCAGCACGGGTGTGCGCGTGGTGCCGGATGTCTACCCCAACTTTGAGGGTGTCCGCGATGATTCTTCCGGAATCCCCGTGCTCACCGTTCAAGGTGACGCCTTCACGATGGGCTTCGATTACGGTACCTTGATGGCCGAAGAGATTAACACCTTCATCCCGGCCTACCTCGCCGCCGCCATGGTGGACAATCCCACCCAGGTGAACCCGGCCAGTCTCGATCTGGCTTGGGCGCAGTTGTCGCCCAAGATGGATCCGCGTGTCGTCGAAGAGATCAATGGCATCGCCAACGGCGCAATTCTTAGCGTCCAAACGCTGCAGCGCGCCCACATGGTCCCGGTCGTCGAGACGGGCGTGAATCGCGCAAGTTCACTAGCTGTGTGGGACGGTACGACCTCCTCCAACCGTGTGCTGACCGGTTACGCGCTGAATGCGCCCATGGATCGCGGCGCGCAGAACTATCCCGTCGTGGTGATATATGTGCCGGAACAAGGTTTCCCGCACGCCAACGTCACCTTTGCGGGGTTTGCGTTCGGGCACGTCGGTATTAACCTCGGCGGTGTGTCCACCATGGAAATTGACGATGGCGATTCCAGCAATAACTTCGCGGGCACGCGCCAGCATTTCATGCCGTTTTTCCGCGAAACCCTCTACGAAGCCGCAAGCCTCCGCCAAGCCCTGGAACTCATCGAAGTAATCCCGCCCACGCGCTCCCATCATTTTGTCATCGGCGACGGACGCTTCGAGCGCCGGGGCGCAAAAGCCCTCGTCGCTCCCAATGCCGCGCCGCAGTTCATCTTCGAGGATGATGCCAATGATGAGTTCTTCCGCACGCTGCCAGGGCTGGTCTACGCCGGGCAGTTCGCCGACAGCATTCTCTTCCCCTACGTGGAAACGCATGAAGGGGAAATGAACGATGAGGCCATTGATTCTCAGGGCAGCCTGCAGGCGCTGACCCAGTCGCTGGGCGATGCGGACAACATCCTGAACGTGGTCTTCGACAACCGCGATCTCCAGTTGCACGTAAATTTCGCCAACGGTGATAGCGAAGCCTTCGAGCAGGAATTTGTGACCATAGAAATGCAGTCCAGAATCCCGCCCGGACCGCCCGTCGGCCGCTAGTCCTCGAAACGCCACTCTGGGAGGGGCCTTGCTTGAGGTCCCTCCTGTCTTGTATCTACCTCTGCCGTGGAAGGACTGCCCATGCCGGTCTACACGCCGCCGCTGATTCACAGTGGCGCCAATGCGGCCACACTGCTGAAAGAGTTGACCGGTTCCATCCTGGCCGTCACCATGGAACTGCCGTGGCAATTGCTCCAGCGGCAACTCTCCTGGCGCCCCGCCCAGGTCCATTTCGTGGCCAATATGGATCTGGAAACCGTGGAGAATCTGCACGAGTCACTGCCCCCGTTCGACGTCATTGTTGGTATTGGGGGTGGGTCCTGCTGCGACACCGCCAAATACCTCGCCTGGCGGCGCAACGCGCGCATGGTGCTGGTTCCCACGATCATTTCCGTTGACGCCCCCCTGACGAATACCATCGCGGTCCGCGTCGATGGGAAAGTCCGCTACGTCGGAGACATCTTCCCCATGGAAATCATCGTGGACCACACATTGATCCGCCAGGCGCCCCCGGAACTGAACCGGGCCGGTGCCTGCGACATCGCCAGCATCCACACCGCCCTCTACGACTGGCGGCTGGCACACCGGAAGACCGGGGAACCCTTTGACGCGGACATCGCAACCCTTGCAGCGGACTGCCTGCGTGAACTGGACGAAGCCGCCGCGGAGATCTACAACGTCACGCCGAGAGGGATCGATCTCCTCGTCGATCTGTTCCGGCGCGAAGTCGAGTTCTGCGCCCGGCTCGGCAGCAGCCGGCCCGAAGAAGGCTCGGAACACATCGTGGCGTACCACCTGGAACACCTGACACGCCGCCACTTCCTGCACGGCGACCTCGTGGGCCTGGGCATCTATACCATGGCCCGCCTCCAGGACAATGAACCAAATTACGCGCTGGATCTCATCCACCGCTGCGGCCTGCGCTTTGCCGTGGCCGATGCGACCCTCGAAGAGATTGGTCAGTGCCTGCGCCGGTTGCGGCGCTTCAAAGACGAAGCCGGACTTTTCTACAGCGTCGTGGACGTCAAAGAGGTGGACGAGGGACTCGTCCAGGACATCCTCCAGACACTGCGGCGATTCCGCTGAAGCCAGCGCCTGTTTCCCATCCAGCACCCCCTCCAACGCAGTATTCGGTTTCAAGTCCCCAAGAACGTATTCATGTGCGCAGGTGAAAATGGCAGCATCATGGCAAAGACTCAAGTGAATTGGCGCAATCATGCGCTCGGCGCGGATCGCACCCTCATGCGTCCCAAAATGATTTCACCACACACCTATCCAAAGGTCCGTGCACCTTTGCAAGCATCTGCGAATATCTGCGTAATCTGCGGTTAGCCTCTCTTTGCAAGCATCTGCGAATATCTGCGTAATCTGCGGTTAGCCTCATGCCTCACTGGAAGCAAGCCGCTCCAAATCGATCAGTTCTGCCCGGCAGACTCCTTGCTCCACGTGCAGCAGCGCGAGCGTCACCGGCAACTTGAAGCGCCTCGGCCCGGCCGACCCCGGATTCAGAAAGAGCACCCCGTTCCGCTCCTCGATCTGGGGCCGGTGCGTATGCCCCGTGATCACCACCTGCACACTCCCGTCCCCCGGGCGAACAGTGACTTCCTCCAGAATATGGCGCATGTACACCGTGGCCATCTGAATGCGCACGCGCCGCTCCAGCGGCAGGTGTTCCGCCCACGCGCCATGATCCACATTGCCCCGCACCGCCAGGATCGGCGCGATCAACTCCAACTCCGTCAAAACGTCCGGGTCCCCCGCATCCCCCGCATGTAGGATTAACTCCACGCCCTGCAGCGCCTCCACCGCCTCCGGCCGCAGCAACCCATGCGTATCACTGATCACACCCACGGCCTGGCAATCAAACACGTTCACAGGCAACACCTCCACAAAGGGATTCCTAAGCAGTGTAGGTGATCCCCCATCCGGGTGTCACAAATCTGTCGTTCCCCCTCGTTCCCAAGTTCCCCCCCTCGTTCCCCCCCTCGTTCCCAAGTTATACTTGGGAACGCACTTGTCCCCAAAGCTGTGCTTTCTCTTCCCGCTCCGGCCCGGCATCCGCGCGCACCCCCGCCGTCGGCCAGGTGTGCCCACCATTCTTCCCATCACCACGCTGGCAAAGCACAAACGCGGACAAAAATGTCCGCGCTCCCGTGCCAAAAAATAAGTGGGCCAGCCATGTCCGCTGGCGCGGACATGGCTGGCCCCTGGCGTGGTGATTGCGTGGTCTAAGGCGCGACCACGTGGGTGGGCTCCCAGTGTATCGGTGAACGCCACAACCGCGAGAGCATGAGTTGCCGTTTGAGGACGACCTCTTTCGGCAGGCGGTCATAGAGTTTGCCTTCGTGGCGATGGCACCCTATGGATCCACAGGGATAGTGAGTTGCGAACAATTCCGGAGTCTGGGATGAGGGGCCGGGAACTTTTCGTTTGTCTCAAACGTGGTGCCAAGTGGCAGTAAGTCATCATGGAGTCACTGAGCCGCATGACCGCTGATGAATTCGAAATGCATGCACTTTCCTCTTCGGACGGGCTGTACTCGTATGCCCTAAGACTGACCCAAAACCAAGAGGATGCAGCGGATTTGGTCCAGGAGACGTTTGTCAAGGCACTTAAGCGGCTGGAAGGATTCCGCGAACCGAGCGCAGTTCGACCTGTGCTGTTCACAATTCTGTACCACTGCTTCGTTGATTTATGGCGCAAGAAGAAGCGGCGGCCGCGCCTCGTCGCACTTCCCGATCCAGATGAATTAGAGGAATTGACATCCGCGGCACTTCCAAACCCGGCAAGGTATTCGAGTGGATTGCTAGGCGAGGCGCTTTCTCAAGAAGTCAGTGCGGCACTGGGGGACCTGGACGACGAGTTGAGAGAAACGTTGTGGCTGCGTGAGATAGAAGACTTCAGCTACACGGAAATCGCCGGGATTCTTGGCCTGCCCTTGGGCACGGTGCGTTCGCGTTTGTCGCGTGCGCGGTCACAGATGGCGGCAAGCCTCCAAAGTTTTGCCAAACAGCGTGGCTACACGAATCCGCGTTCTGGCAAGGAGGGGTCATAAATGGAACACGACGCAGTGAATCAGCCCCCTGAACAGCCCCTGGCGCCCGATTTGGCCGCGTATTTTGACGGTGAACTCAGCGACCCCGAAGAAGTGGCGCGATTTGAGTCGATGATTCGCGAGGACGCGCGGGTGCGTGAACAACTGCACGAGTATGAAGTGCTCAGGACGCATTTGAGAAGGCTGCCCAAAACCGAAGCGCCTCCCTATCTTCGAAAGAGAATTGCCTACATGATCTCCGCGCGCGGGCGGCGGATGAATGCACTGCGAATGGTGTCACGGTTGGTCGTGGCTGGGGCCATGGTTGCGGCCGTCGTAGCCGTGGGCGCCTTCTGGAACAGGCCGATCCAGAGGCCAGGAAATGAACCCATCTACGCGGCGATGGTTGCAGATCACGTCAAGTACAAGCCGGCAACCTCAGACACCGAATTGTTTGAAGACAACCCGGCTGACCTCGAAACGTGGCTATCGGCACGACTCGACTTTTCTCCCGAAATCCCACGCTGGGACTGGGCCGAACTTAAGTCGGGCCGCCCGTGTTCGTTGAATGGGTATAAGGTGGCCCTTGTGCGATATCGGTGCGGGGGCGATGAAATGTCTCTCTACATCTGGCCAGCGAATCGACCTGCGCAACGAGATACCGTGGCAATAAGCCACGCCCCGGAAATAATGACGACTGACCTGGGATTTGAGGTCGCGTTGTGGTCGCGCGATGACTTGACCTACGGCCTTGTTGCCGAGCGCGGAACAACCAGCATAACTGAGCATCTCGGGAACACGCGCTAGGCGTTGCGGCAAAGGTCAACCCGCGGAGTCGCCTCTCCAATTGCGCACGAGAACCCTCCCGACATGATTAAAGTGCGGCAAGAAACCAAAGGTGATCGAACACGATGATCCGGTTCGCGATCCGCAATCCGCACGCCGTAGTCGTTGCGGCGCTTGTTGCCGTTGTTTTGGGCGTGACTTCATTTCAGCGACTTCCAGCCGACTTGCTACCGATCTTCACGACTCCTGCCGTGCAGATTGTCACCTTCTATCCCGGCATGCCGCCCGAGGTGATGGAGCGTGACATCACGAGCCGGCTTGAACGGTGGACGGCCCAGTCGGTCGGCATCTCCCATCAGGAAGCGAAGTCCATGTTGGGGACATGTATTATCTTCCACCGGGAACCGTCCCCCCGATGGTGATGCCCTTTGACCCGACCGCCTCGGTCCCTCTCTGTCTCGTTAGCGTTTCGAGCCCCACCATGAGCGAAAAGGAACTCTACGATGTCGCCTACTTCGAACTTCGCAATCGGCTCCAGTCGATTCAAGGCGTCATCGCGCCGGCAGTCTATGGAGGAAAGCTCCGCCGTATCCTTGCCTACGTAGATCGTCAGAAACTCGAAGCGCGGGGCCTTTCCCCCATGGATGTCGTTGCCGCACTTCGAAAACAGAATGTCTTTATCCCGGCGGGCAATATGAAGGCAGGCGACTTCGATTACCAAATCTTCGCCAACAACATGCCGGATCAGGTCGCCCTGTTGAACGACATTCCCATCGCCATTCGCAACGGCGCGCCGATTTTCATGCGCGACGTGGCCACAGTTAAGGATTCTTCGCAGATTCAGACCAACGCCGTTCGCATCAATGGAAAACGTCAAGTCTACATCCCCATCTACCGGCAACCCGGCGCCAATACGATTCAGATCGTGGAAGCCATCAATAACAATCTTCAGCGCATTCAGCAGCGGCTACGCGAGATGGATCCGAAGGCCCAGAGTATTGTCCTAAGCGTCGTTCTCGATCAATCAGTCTACGTGCGCAACGCACTCGAAGCCTTACAACTGGAGGGCCTGCTTGGCGCCGGTTTCGCCGCGCTGGTTGTGTTGGTATTTCTTCGGAGGCTTCGTCCCACCCTGGTGGTTTTGATTTCGCTGCCCGTGGCCATCCTGGCCGCGTTGGCCGGCTTGTACTTTACCGGGAGTACGCTCAATTCGATGACAATGGGCGGCCTCGCGCTAGTCATCGGCATCCTCATCGACCAATCCATTGTCGTGGTGGAGGCTATCGTGCGCCGTGTTGATGGTGGTGAAGCGCCGATGGAGGCCGCTCTCAACGGCGCCCAGGAAGTCGCCACGCCAGTGTTGATTTCAACCATTACGTTCTGCGTAGTGTTCTTTCCCGTTGTGTTTCTCACGGGAATGGCGGGCTTCTTGTTCACGCCCGTAGCGTTGGCGGCTTCCATGGCCATGGCGGCTTCCTATCTCTTTGCCATTACGCTCGTGCCGGCATTTGCTGCTCGCATTCTCAAGGCGAGGATGCACAAGGAATCTAACCGCGCCGCCAATCACGACGACTGGTTTCTGGGGAGGTGGTACGGTGAAATTGTCCCCTACTTGCTCAAGATGCGCTGGCTGGTGGTCGTCGCCGTGGGACTGGCCTTCGCTGCGACTGTCCCGCTCTATGCCGGTATCGGCACTGAATTGTTTCCTCAGGTTGATGCCGGCCAATTCCAAATGCTGGTGCATTTGCCCTCCGGCACTCGTATTGAGCGGACGGAAGAAATAATAGAGAGAATTGAGCGGGTGATCACAGAGGAAGTCGGTCAGGCAGATCCGGAGTACCCAGTGACTGAGCAACATCCCGATTCCAATCTGCGGATTCTGATCTCGAACATTGGCGTGCTGATGGATTGGCCTGCCGCATATACGCCGAACACGGGCCCGATGGATGCATTCATTCTTGTTCAGCTCAAAAACAAGAAGGGTATGCCGGGGACCTTCGAATACGTGGCCCGTCTGCGAGAACGGCTCACGG
>JACPGD010000309.1 GCA_016182645.1 Candidatus Hydrogenedentota bacterium
AGCCATTGCAGGGCGGCCACGGCGCCGAGGCAGCCGCTGGCGGCGCCCACCAGATCGCTGAAATAGAGCCGGCCTGCCTCAGCCGGGCGTGAGGCGAAGGTGAGCGCCATGAACATGCTGCCAAAGAAGAAGGGTGTCGCGGCAAGCAAGAAGGCGCAGAGCATCCAGCGGAGTTTGGGCACCTGGAACGTGAGCGACTCTTCATTCATGGGCAAGACCGCGAGCAGCAGCAGCGCCGTGACCATGGCCGCGGAGAGCAGGAGCGGCAGGTAGTACAGGAACCGCGGGGAGTCGGCCGGCGCCTGCCGCTGACGCCGCATCTGGGAATAGAGCCCGCCCAGCCCAAACCCAAAGAGCGCAATGGCCAGGACGAAAAAGGCCAGGTGATACCACATGATCACCGAGAACAAGCGCACCAGGTTAATCTCGAACATCATCAAGGACAGGCTGACCAGGAAGATGTCGATCTGCGGCTGGCGGTTGGAGACTAAAGGCTGGCGTGGCTTCAAAAGCAAATCCCGGCAGAAGTTGTTGCAGTTGGCAAGGCCCAAAAGACGCACAGGGATGTGCGCCCTCCGGTGGGGAAGGAAGTCTGGCAAATGCGGGTGGGGGAGTCAAGCATTGGGGCGATATTTGGGGTTGACGGTTCAAGACGGGGAGCCTAGAATGGTTTGACTGTGCCCAAAGCGTTACTGGCGTGGCGCCGTGGGCCTGAGCAGCGTGGGCAATTGCGAGAGGCGCTTGTGAGCAGCGGACAATTCACCGCGGCCTTTCCTTGCCCAATCTGTTTCTTGTTATAGCGTGGCGGTGATTGCGTGGCCGCGGCCTCATGCCGCGAGCACGAGTGCATACTTCACTTACTACCAAATAAGGAGTCAGGCGTATGGCCAGCAACAGAGGGGTCGCGTACATCAAACCGGGGGTGGTCGAGGTCCAGAGTATTGACTTCCCGAAGCTCGCGCTCGGCAGCCGGAAGTGCGAGCACGGCGTCATCCTGAAGGTGGTGTCCACGAACATCTGCGGCAGCGACCAGCACATGGTCCGCGGGCGCACTACCGCGCCAGAGGGCCTGGTGCTCGGGCATGAAATCACGGGTGAAGTCCTCGAAGCGGGCCGCGATGTCGAGTTCATCAAGGTGGGCGATCTTGTGTCGGTGCCTTTCAACATCGCGTGCGGGCGCTGCCGGAATTGCAAGGAGGGGAAGACAGGCATCTGCCTCAATGTGAATCCCGCGCGGCCGGGCGCGGCCTATGGCTACGTGGACATGGGCGGCTGGGTGGGCGGCCAGGCCGAATATGTGCTGGTACCCTACGCGGACTTCAACCTGCTGAAGTTTCCGGACAAGGCGCAGGCGCTGGCCAAGATCAAGGACCTCACCTTGCTGTCGGACATCTTCCCGACTGGCTACCATGGCGCGGTCACTGCGGGCGTCGGGCCGGGCAGCATCGCGTACGTCGCGGGCGCGGGACCGGTCGGCCTGGCATGCGCGGCGTCCTGCCACTTGCTCGGCGCGGCGGTCGTCATTGTGGGCGATATGATTGATGAGCGGCTGGCGCAAGCGCGGAGTTTTGGCTGCGAAACCGTGGATTTGAAGAAGAGCGCAACGTTGGCGGAACAGATTGATCAGATCGTCGGTGCCCCGGAAGTGGACGCCTCGATCGACTGCGTCGGCTTCGAGGCGCGCGGCCACGGCTGCAATCATGGCGTCGAACAGCCGGCCACCGTGCTGAACGCGGCGATGGAGATCACCCGGGCCGGCGGCGCGATAGGCATTCCCGGGCTCTATGTCACCGGCGATCCGGGCGGCGTGGATGACAACGCGAAGATCGGCAACCTGGGCATCCGCATCGGCCTGGGCTGGGCCAAGTCGCATGTCTTCACGACGGGCCAATGCCCGGTGATGCGCTATCACCGCCAGTTGATGCAGTGCATCCTGCACGACAAGATCCAGATCGCAAAGGCGGTGAACGTCACCTTGATCAGCCTCGACGAAGCGCCAAAGGGCTACAAAGACTTCGACAAAGGCGCGGCGAAGAAGTTCGTCATCGACCCACACCGGATGGTGGCGGCATAGGCCCTGCAAACAGCGGGAAAAATAACTGTCGCTTTCTTGTTGGCGCGCGCTACAATGCCCGCGCCAGCTTCTTTTATGGAGGTAAGCATGTCGAAGACCCTGTCACTTGTGCCGAGGCTTTGTGCAATCGCTATGGATTACATAGTGCGGGGCGCCTCCAGGTACGTGATGGTGAAGAACCTGGCCGTAGACGATGCACCCAATGTCGCGAAGTGTATGTCGACGGCGCGGCCCCACGGGCAGCGGATCGCGCATGGGTGATATTGCTCCCGTGGATTGGGCTTGTAAAACAAAGGACGGCCAGGCAATGCATACCGAAGTATGGGCGTGGGCATGTGTCTTGTGCGGGAGTGTGGGGGCAATTTCGTGGGCAGGGCCGGCGGTCGATGTGGTGACGTTGACGCCGCTGCAGGACGCCACGCTCTATGAGGACGCTGAGGGCAACCTGGCCAACGGCAGCGGCGATGGGCTGTTCGCGGGGAAGACGGTGGGGGGGGTGGTGCGCCGAGCGTTGGTGCAGTTTGATGTGGCGGGTGCCGTGCCCGCGGGGGCGACTATTGTCAACGCCACATTAACGCTGACCATAGACAACGTGCCGCGGAACCATTTCGCGACGGAGTTCCGGGTGTTTCGCGTGTTCAAGCCATGGGGCGAGGGTGCGTCGAACGACACCGGGCCGGGTGGCGCAGGCGCGCCCGCGGAGAACGGAGACGCCACGTGGTTGCACACCTTTTTTGATACCGTGTTCTGGAGCACCACAGGCGGGGACTTCAGTGGTTCGGCCAGCGCCGCGAAGACCGTGGACGTTGAGGGCCCTTACGACTACAGCGGGGTAGACCTGACCGCGGACGTGCAGTTGTGGCTGGATGGTCCGGACGGCAATTTTGGCTGGGCGGTACTGGGCGATGAGACGAAGGACCGCACGGCACGCCGGTTTGTCTCGCGCGAGTCAACGGTCGCCGACAGCCGGCCCAGCTTGCGCATTGAATACCAGATGGGAGGCGAGGGCGAGGGGGAAGGAGAGGGGGAAGGAGAGGGAGAAGGTGAAGGAGAAGGTGAAGGAGAGCCCACGGGCGCGCTTAGAGTGACTTTGGAACCATTGGGCGCGCGCGGAGCGGGGGCGCGCTGGCAACTAGACGACCAGCCGGAGACTTATACGAGCGATACCACCGTGTCCGGTTTAAGCATCGGCGAGCATGCGGTCACAGCGACGGAGGTCAATGGATGGATCACGCCGGCCGCGGCAACCGTCAACATCATCGCAGACACTACAACGCACGTCACGCTCACGTACACCGAGATTCCGTCCCAATTCGGCTCTATTCAGGTTTTCATTGAGCCTCTCGAGGCCCACCTCGCCGGGGCACGTTGGACCCTGGACGACACTCCATGGCTGTACAGCACATCCTTCACGCTGACCAATGTGTTGCCGGGCCCACACCTGATCCATGGCACCGCGGTGGAGGGTTGGGCGACCCCTGCCAGCCAGTCGGTGACGGTGGTCGCGGAGCAGACAGTCGTCACGACACTAACGTACACGGCCGTGGGTGAAGGCGAGGGGGAAGGTGAGGGGGAAGGCGAGGGCGAAGGCGAAGGCGAAGGAGAGGGTGAAGGCGAGGGGGAAGGTGAGGGCGAAGGGCGGAGTTCATTCTGGCTTTCGACAATTTCAGCGGCGTTGCTGCGCCGATTGCCAGGATGACCTGGTGGGGAACATTGGCAGTGCCGTTGGGTTCGCCTTGCACGGCGGCAGCCACCAACTTTTCCATCACCTTCTACGCAGACGATTCGGGACTGCCCGGAGCGGTGGCTGCGGGCCCCTTTAGCGCGCGGGTCGTGCCCGTAGACACCGGGCAGGTCTTCTTCGGCCGGGAGTTCTTCCGTTTTGCCGCATCTCTCCCGCAGACGGTGGATTTGTCCGCGGGCTGGATCGGCATCAGCAGTGACGATCCGGGCAACTGCGCATTTTACTGGCTGAGTTCTCCCGATGGAGATGACCAGAGCGCTGTGGACGATGGCAGCGGCACGTTCCTCGACACGCATGACCTGGCGTTCTGTCTGCTTCCGCCTTCACCCGGTGAAGGGGAAGGAGAGGGCGAGGGGGAAGGGGAGGGGGAAGGGGAGGGAGAAGGCGAGGGAGAAGGCGAAGACCCAGTGTGTCCCGAAGATTCTCTGCTTGGGCAACGTCCCCATGGGGCCACCGAAGGCGGCGGTCTTTCGCTCAGTGACGCACGGCTGGGGTTCAGGCTGTTTGAGAATTTCGACGGGCTGCCCGGCTCCATTCTGGGGTTGCAGTGGTGGGGCACGCTGCTGGCCGTTTCCGGCCCCACCCCCCCACCGGCGCCGACTGATTTCCGGATCGTCTTTTACGATGACGATGCCGGTCTGCCCGGCGACATCCACGCAGGACCGTTCGACCTTACCGTTTCCCCCGTTCGGACTGACGAAGTCTTTGTGGGTGAACAGTTGCTTCGATTCCGGATTTCGCTTCCTGCTTCGATCGAGTTGGAGCAAGGCTGGGTCGAAATCACCAGCAACGACACCGACATTTCGTTTTATTGGATAAGTTCGCCCGAAGGGGATGACCTCAGTGCGGCTGACGAAGGCGCTGGTCTCGCTGCGGGCCCCAACAACTATGCGTTCTGCCTCGTCGGCGAGGGTGAAGGCGAGGGCGAGGGTGAAGGCGAAGGAGAAGGCGAGGGAGAAGGTGAGGGTGAAGGTGAGGGTGAAGGCGAAGGTGAGGGTGAAGGTGAGGGAGAAGGGGAAGGGGAAGGCGAAGGTGAAGGCGAGGGTGAAGGAGAGGGAGAAGGAGAGGGAGAGGGAGAGGGAGAGGGAGAGGGTGAGGGTGAGGGCGAAGGCGAAACCCCGATTGATCAGCTTGCCGAGGACATCCTGGGTGGCTTCGACAGCGCCGATACGAACGGCGATGGACGCCTGTCCTTCACCGAAGCGCAGAGCGAAGCAGGCGGCCTCACCGCAAGTCAATTTGACGCGCTCGACCTCAATAACGACGGCGCACTGACTGAAGAGGAACTCCGTGAAGTGGCGGGAATTGTCGAAGGGTGCGACTGCGCTTTGCTCCAGGCCCTGGGTTTCAAGCGCGCCCTGAGCGATCTGTTCCTGCTCGGCCTCAGCTTCGGCGCCCTCGGCCTTGCCGGATTCGGGCGTCGCGGGCAGTAAGCGGTCCCTACCTCGGACTGATCGGTCCGATCCGGCTGATCAGTCCGATGGAACACCTCCATCCACCTTCCCACGCCACGCGGACAGGGATGTCCGCGCTCCGTTCTGGCCGCCGCACTTCACTTTCAAAGGCCTTCATCGCGTCTTGAAGCCGCTGCACGATCTCCGGGTGCTGCTCCGCCACGTTGTAACGCTCGCCGGGGTCGCGGCCCAGATGGAAGAGTTCGGTCTCCGGCTCCTTGCCCGCCCTCCGCAGTTTCCAGTCCCCCTCGCGCACGGCTTCGAGCTTGTCTGCCAGAAAGTAGTAGAACCGTTCATGCGGCGACGGGCCACCCTCCCGCAGCAGGGGGAGAATGTCCCGCCCATCGAGCGTGCGGTCCGCGGGCGCTTCACCACCCGCCGCATGGCAGATGCTCGGGAAGAGATCCATTGTTGTCGCCAGCGCGCTCGATTCGCTCCCCGCAGGAATTTGGCCCGGCCAGGCCGCGATCATCGGCACGCGCACGCCGCCCTCATACGTGGTCCCCTTCGCGCCGCGGAATGGCCCCGGCGATCCGGTGTGCCAGCGCTCGTTTCCCTCCTGCAACATGCGGTCCGGCAAATTGAGCCACGGGCCGTTGTCGCTGGTGAAAATGAGGAGTGTGTCCTTCTCGATGCCCTGTGCGCGCAACGTCGCGCAGATTTGGCCCACGCTCCAGTCGATGGTGGCAATCACGTCACCATAGAGGCCACCCTCGGACTGGCCGCGAAACCGCTCGGAAGTGTGAATGGGCAGGTGCGGCATGCTGTGCGCAAGATAGAGGAAGAAGGGCTGCCCGCCGCAGTCGCGGATGAATCTTACCGATTCCTCCGAGTAGCGCTCTGTCAACGTGTCTTGATTGACTGGAAACTCGATGGGCTCTTCGTTCCGATACAGCTTCAACGGTTCGTCCGACTGCACGAACGGCTTCCGCATGTCGTTGCTGTACGGCAGGCCGAACCACGCATCAAAGCCGCGGCCCGTCGGCAGCAATTCCGGCCGCTGATGCCCCAAGTGCCACTTGCCCACCGCCATCGTCCGGTAACCGCGCGCCTTCAGTACGTTGCCAATGGTGATCTCCGATTCCGGCAGGAAATTATTGCCGCCCGGCCCCGTGTTGTTCGGCATGCCGCAACGCACCGGATAGCGCCCCGTCAACAGCGCCGCCCGCGACGGCGAGCACACCGGCGCCGCGGCATAGAACGACGTCAGCCGCACGCCGTCCCGCGCCATCTGATCCAATTGCGGCGTGCGGATGAGCGGCGCGCCATAACAGCCCAAATCGCCATAGCCGAGGTCATCGGCGAAGACGATGATTACGTTTGGCGGTTTGCCACTTTCCCCGGCGGCACCTGAATTCCTCGACAGCATCATCGCGGCCGCGCCGGTGCCCACGAGGCCCAGGAAATCCCTTCGGTTCATTACGCTTTTCATCAAAGATCCTCCTACTCTCCGCACTGTAGCACGAGCCCAATCCACACGCCACCGCCGCAAGCTCTCGCCGCGGTTCACGCCCCAACATGCCAGATTCTCGGTCTGCAAGGACAGATTTTGGTGCTGGCTGCCGGACATAAGAATTCAGTGCTTTCAAGGGCTTGTACCTTGCAGCAGAAAAGTGTTGCAAATTAGTCTCCTGTGGCGCATAATCCAGAAGCAGGTTGGGAAAAGGTTACGGCAGATGCGGCACCAGCCTCGGTGCCAGGAGGGGTGACCTATGCGCGAATATGTCTCTCTTACGCTTCCTGTGCCGATGCCCATGCAGAAAGGCTACGGCAGGTTTCTAGCAGCAGTCCCACGTGCCTTCCTTGTGGCCGGGCTGCTGATGCTCACCGGCTCCTGGGCTGCGGCAGATACGCTTTCCAGGCCGCTCCACCGCGCCGCGCTGACCGGGCACATCGGCCCAGTCAATGCGGTGGCATTCTCGCCCAATCGCGGCGAGTTCGTCACCGGTTCCGGGGAGGGGATAGTTCGCAGTTGGAACGCCCTGCCGGGATACCCACGTGGTATCTTGGCCGTCCATACGGCGGCAGTGGCCTCGGCGGCTTTTTCGCTTTACGGTGATCGGGTCGCCAGTGGTTCCGTGGACGGCACCGCCAAGATTTGGGGTTATTTTGCCCACCAATTGGAGACCACGCTGGAGGGGCACACGGCGGCGGTCACGTCCGTTGCCTGGTGCGGGGACGACCAGACGATTGCTACGGGCTCTGCTGACGGTACGGCGCGCCTGTGGCCGGCAGGCGGTGGCGTTCCTTTGCGCGTTCTTGAGCATGCGGCAGCGGTCACGGCCGTGGCCGCGGCCGTCTACGCGCCGCGGCTCGCAACGGGGGGAGAAGACGGCCAGGCGCGCTGGTGGGACACTGAGACGGGCGAGCTGTTGCAGACGCTGTCTGGACACACCGAGGCGCTGACGTCGGTCGCGTGTACCCGGCATGGGGGAAAGATTCTCACCGGCTCCCGCGATGATACCGCGAAGCTTTGGGATTCGGCGTCCGGTGCCCTGCTCCAGACATTTTCCGGGCACCAGGACGACGTCCTGTCCGTCTGTTTTGGCCAGAACGAAGAGCAAGTCATCACGGGATCGAAAGACGGCACGGCCAAAGTGTGGAACGCAACCACAGGCGAAGTGATTCAGATATTGTCCGGGCACCAGGGGGCAGTCAACAGCGTGGCATTCTCTTCGCCTGCCAATCAGGTGCTGACTGGTTCTGAAGACCATTTTGCCAAGCTCTGGGACGCGAATACCGGCGGCTTGTTGGCAACCTTTGGCCAGATGGCGGATGCGCTTTCCGGGGCGGGCCTCTCTGGCGATGGTCAACGACTGATTGTCGCCAGCTCGGATGGAACGGCGAAGGTGTTCAACGTGGAAAACCTGGAGTTCATGCGAACACTTGCCGGGCACACCGATGCCGTAACGGACGCCGCCCTGAATAGTGACGGGCGCCGGGCGCTGACCATCTCTTACTACGATCAAACACGCAAACTCTGGGATGTGGAATCAGGAACAGTGCTTCGCTCCATTTCAATACCCGTTCAATGGCAGACGACGCTGGCGTTCTCCCCCGATGATTCGATGTTTCTATGGGCATCGGGAGATAGCGCCAGGCTGGTAGACACCGAGACGGGTGGTTTGCTGCGGACGTTTACCCATGAACAAGTGAGCTCCGTGGCCTTTTCTCCTGCTGGCGGCCAGATAGTTACCGGGTCCTTCCTGGGCACGGCAAAGATCTGGGATATCGCCACTGGCACGCTGCTCCAGACCCTTAGTCCCGGTTCCGGGGTGTGGGCTAATACCGTCGCGTATTCTCCCGATGGGACCAAGGTCGCCACCGTCTCTTATGAAACCACCCTTTGGGACGCTGCCACTGGGAACCGGCTCAGCTCTTTCTATGAAAATCAGTATGAAGCCACCGGAGTCGCTTTCTCCCCCAATGGTGAACGCCTGCTGACGGCCGGTGGCTTCGATGATGGCGTCGTCCGGCTGTGGGACATCGCGAGCGGGCAATTGTTGCGGCGGTTCCGGGGCCACCAGCGCCAGACGCTACTGGCCGCAGTGACTCCCGACAATCGCTATGTGATAACTGTGGACGAATACAAGGGGCGTATCTGGCCCACCACATTCGACGTCTGCGTGGAAGATTGCGCGGGGCAAACCGACGACACCGACGGTGACGGGATGTCCGACTGTGTGGAATCCTGCAACGGGACCGACCCGCAGCAAACAGACACCGACAGCGATCAAATGCCGGACGGGTGGGAAGTCGAGCACGGTTTGGATCCGCGGCTGAACGATGCGGGTGAAGACCCAGATGGGGATTTCTTCAGCAACCTTCAAGAATACGAGAACGGCTGGGACCCGCGGAATCCACAAAGCCCGAGCCTCGCGGCGGTCTATGTTTCGCCCACCGGGAGCAATACCAATGGCTTGGGAACGGCGGAGCGCCCCTGGCGCACCATCAGGCATGCCGTGGACATGATTTGGGATCGCACATCACCGGAGAACCCGGTGGTCATTCATCTGGCGGCTGGAACATATGAGGAGGCCGTCAGTCACATTCCCGCCTACACCCAACTCATGGGTGCGGACCCTGATCACCCCGAAACCACAAAGATCGCCTATCCAGACAACGTACTCGGGGCGATCCAGTGTGAATTGGCGGAAGGGACTGTCGTACGGGATCTGACGATGGAGCTTGCTCTCAGTGAGGATCCTGGCGCCGTCGTGCTCCAGATGGACAATATTTCCGCCGCCGTGGACAACTGCGTGCTCAATGGACGCGATGTGCTCGGTTCACTGGGCGTCAACATGGTCGGCGATGGATCTTCCAGTTCCTCTGTCACCAACACCCTGTTTCAGCGGCTCGACAACGGTATTCGGTCCGTGGAGAGTGGTGCACTCATCGCCCGGAACGAATTTCGGGACATTCGTTTTGACGCCATCTTCGTCCGCGACCCGGAGACCAAGACCGGGACGGCGCCCACGCTGATGCTGGGTGATCTCAGGCGGGAGGGCACAGGACAGAATGTGTTCCGAAATGTGGACGGTTATCTCGTGCGCAATTTCAGTCCAACCCCACTAAAAGCAGAGATGAACAACTGGGGATTGGACGATGCCGCGCAAATCGCGGAAAAGATGCGGGGCGAAGTCGACTACATGCCCTTCCTCCCGGCCACGGAAACGCAAGGAACATTGGTAATCTCGGTCTCGGATGCAGCCAGCACAGCGGCCATCACTGCGGCGGCATTTCGTATTGTCCCCGAGGTTGATTTGACAGTGCAGAGTGACCATGACCAATACATTCTTTCCTCATTGCCGTCCGGCAATCACATGCTGGAAGTCTCCGCACCGGGGTATCTGACTGTGGCGATTCCGGTGCAGGTCATTGGTGGAGCCGTTCGCACACTGAATATCTCTCTAACCGCGGCGCCCGCGGAAGGCGAAGGCGAGGGAGAGGGTGAAGGCGAAGGAGAAGGCGAAGGTGAAGGTGAAGGTGAAGGTGAAGGTGAAGGTGAGGGTGAGGGTGAGGGTGAAGGCGATGAGCCGATAGAGGTTATCGCGGAGGAAATTTTGGGCAGGTTTGAGGCGGCAGATGCGGACAGCGACGGAAAGCTGACGCTGCTGGAAGCACAGGCGGCATTCACCACACTGACGGTGGCGCAGTTTGAGGCGATGGACGTGAATGGTGACGACATGCTTACGGAGGCAGAACTGCGGGAGGTGGCGGGGCTGCCCGGTGGCTGCGATTGCCAGGGGTTGCTGAGTCTATTGGGGTGGGCGAAGTAATTCCGAGGGACAACAGGGATGAAGGAGGAGGGAGGGGGGATAGAAGACAAGAGGGGGAGGAGACCTGCGGTCG
>JACPGD010000300.1 GCA_016182645.1 Candidatus Hydrogenedentota bacterium
TCATCCACCTCGTCGAACATCGCCACAAACATCATGTCCACGCCGAGGTCCTGCCACGCATACACCTGCTCCCACAAAAACGCCCCGCCCCGCCGCGGAAAAAGCGACGAACCAGGCGGCAGTTGCTGCAAGTTGTCCCAACTGAATCCCGGAAATACTACCGGCATATAGCCGATGCCGGCGCCGCCCGTTTCCGCCAGGTCTGGACCCCAGACGTTTTCCACGAAATGGTCAATGTCTTCCTTCGATCCCACTCGCCCCACCATCCACGGATTGATGATGTCGAAGCTCCGGTACACATCGGCCCAGCCGGCATCCGTCTCCGAGTCGCCCTCCAGCGTCCGCCAATACGTGGGCACGCCGCCGATCACCAGGTTCCCGCCGTACTCCGGATCATTCTTGAAGTAATCGATGATCTGCTGCGCCATTGCCGGCGTATGCCCGCGCTCCGCGAACCCAAGGCCCCAGAGAATGACCACCGGCTTCCCCGCATGGTGCAGGTAGCGCGGGTCCCCGAGGAGTCCCGCCGTATCCACCAGATACTCCCAGTCGCTCGTGATCGCCTCAAACATATTTGCCGGCGACGTGCCCGATGTGTCATATTCCAGCGCAAACACCCGCCCATGCACCGCCGCGGACGCCCGCACGTTCGCCAACACCTGATTGCGAATGGCGAAGAAACGCGGATCGCCCAGCTCCGACACGAACCGCTGCAAGAACACCCCATCGATGCCGTAGTCCTCCATCCACTGGAAATGCAGATCCACCGCACCCGGCCGGAACGAACTGAACAGCTTCCCCGTCGAACCATCCTGCAACGTCACCCCCGAAGCCGTGAACAAGTCGCCCGCGGCATACTCCCGCACATCCGGCCACATCTCCACGGTATAAAGCCCCGGCCCGATCGCCTCCGTCTCCCGGCTCCAATGCCGCCAGCCCACCGACGCCGGGTTGCCATCGCCCGGCGCCATGAACCACCCCTGATACCCGCAGATGACCTTGCCGTCCAGCGTATCCGGAGACACCACCGCGCCTGCCTGACCGCACACCACGGCCAGCGCCGCCACGATGAGCCAGCACACGTCCGCCAAACCGCTCGTTTTGAAATCAATCACAGGACACCTGAAACTCAAATAATTGCTGTTGCGAAAGGCGATTTCGGGAGGGCGAGCGTACCCGCGAGCCGGTTGCCAGGCCACCAAAGCTCATTTCCTCGCCGCTTTCAACCGGCTCGCGGGTACGCTCACCCTCCCAGCGCGAAAAACAGCGCCGCCCGCACCGCGCATACCACCGTCTCGCATAACTCAATCAGAAGAGTGTGCCATAACGCTGCCCGCAAAACCAGTCCCGCCCTCACGCAGTCCAAGAGTCAACACGGCACGAGAATACGCCGCACTCAAGCAGCTATGATCTGACAACATCGGCCCAATCCGCAGTTTGGACGAAGGGAGAAACACCGTGAAAGCAATCCTCGGCGCTACATGGGCGGCCGTCACCCTGCTCTGCGGCTGCGGCGGCGAACCCGAAGAACCCAAACCCATCCCCGTCGGAGCGCTCACCCCCGCGCCCACCGGCGAAGGGTGGATCAACCTCCTCGACGACGCCCACCAGGCCGGCTGGAAGAACATCACCGATGACATCGAAATCTTCGACATCACCGCCGGCGTCCTCCACCTCCACGGCAACACCCCCAAGCCCCTCCGCTACGCCGGCTACGCCGCCGAGCGCTTCGGCGACTTCGACCTCCACGTCGAATTCAAATACCCCGCCGGCGCCAACAGCGGCATCTTCATCCGCATGCAACCCGGCGACCTCGACCGCCGCGGGTTCGAGGTCCAAGTCCAGGACGACTTCGGCAAGCCCATCGACAAAAACATCTGCGGCGCCATCTACGACGTCGTCACCCCCATGTACAACATGTGTCTTCCCGCCGGTCAATGGAACTCCTTTGACATCGCCATGCACGGCGCCCTCGTCGAAATCAATCTCAACGGCTGGCTCGTCATCAAGGCCGACCTCGGCCAGATGACCATGCCCCTCGGCAAATACAAGATCCCTTTCGCCGAACTCCCCCGCGAAGGTCTTCTGACCTTCCAGGACCACCACTCCGAATGCTGGTACCGCAACGTCATGATCAAACCCGCCACCTGATTCCCATTCCTGATTCCTCAGTAAGCGTCCGGTGGAGACCATGGCATGCGGGGCAAGGGTAATCCGGCAAGCGGGTGGTGCCTCTAACTCTTCCGCCGCCGCCGGCACGGGCGCCGCGGCGAGGCTCTGCGCGAACAGCACCAGCTGGTTGGGGTCGAGGCGTTCGGCCCGCGGGTCGTACACCCGCCGCAGCTCCCGCTTCCAATAATGAAAGCCCGGTTCACTCAGTCCCTGCGCCCGGCAATACCTCCGCATCGATTCCCCGCTGCCCTTCCACGCCTAAAGATCAAGTTCAGCCCGGTTCGGAGTTCAAGTTAGTAGTGGCAAAACACAGGCGACACATCAGCAGAGCGCAGGGAGGGGGAAGCGTGAAAATGAAATGGCGCGCCCGACAAGATTCGAACTTGTGGCCTCTTGCTCCGGAGGCAAGCGACACTTGTTCCGAAAGCACCACGGGGCAACCAGTTACAGAGACCGAGAATTCCGCTTGCACCACTGCTTGCACCAGAATCCTGGAAACGATGCACGGAATGACGCTGGAAGGGCTGGCGGCGGCGCTCCGGGAATTGGGGCCGGAAGAGCGGGCGAAGCTGGCGGCTCTGCTGACGGGGCAAGGCAAAGGGGCGGACTGAATGCGGTCACTGTCCAGTCACTGACTGGACACCGTCCGGTCACTGAGGCGTCACCGTCTGCGTCACTCTGCGTCACAGGTGCGTCACGCTGCGTCACCGCTTCCATGCGGCAGGCGCTGGCGTCACCTTGGCGTCACGGGTGGCCGTCCACCTCGAAGCCGTTCGACTCTCCGCCATGTGATCGTGGGATCACACTTCCCATGTCCCAAGGCTTCCGCTCTCCCAGGGGTGAAGCGGTTCCGGGCTGGAACTTCTCCGGGTGCCTTCCGCTCTCCCGCCCTGGGCGCACGCCACAAGGCCCAGGAGCATCAAGAGAAGCGTCCCCTGCTGCCCTTCCAGCAATTAACTCCCGCTGGCAAGGGTGAAGTGGCCTTGGGGCCGGTTCAAGCGCAGAACGCAGCGTAGGGGGCATCCTGCGCGGGCCGGGGGACCGGGGGCAAGGGGGGGATCGGACTTCCCCCGGCCTATACATCCAACCTCTTCGCAAAATTCAGAAAAATTTCCGGCCAGTGATATACTTTCCGCATGTCACGAGTTACTCAGTCGTTAGCGTTCCACGGCCTGCCACCGCAGCACGCCGTCTGGATTCGGGAGTTAGCACAAGGCGCACGCATTTGCGAAGTCGCTGCGCGGCACGGCGCCTCCCGTTTCGCGGTCTCCCGTGCCTGGTACTCAGAACGGGGCCAAGCCTATTACGACTCTTTGGAACGCGCAATTCTGAATAATATCGCGGCGCTGGGAAATTGCACCTAAAAATACTTTCCGTCCGGCTTCGATGGCGTCACGCACGCGATCAAGCGGTATTATTTGACTCGTTGCTGCGGGGCTGGGCCGACGGGCTGAAAAGCGGAACTCCGCGCTGATTTCCAGGTATACCCGATTTCACTCGAATCTCACCTTTCTGAGAGGCGAGTGAACTGGAATATATGTATCAATATCGAGCGAAGGCACGCCCTTGATTGGTTTCTCGGGTATGCCGTCGCTCTTTACAGTGAGGGAGGATCGGAAGATGAAGATCGACAAGTTCAGCTTTTGCGTGGGTGTGGTGCTCGTGATCACGATATTGGGATGCATCGGGGCCGTCACGATTGATGACGGCGGGAGATTTGAGTGGATTGGGACTGTTGCTTGGAGTGAGAGCCAATCCGTTGGCATTTTTGACCGCCAGTCCGGGACCGTAAATGTTTGGAATCCAGTCTCGGGGAACGCAACCGTCTATCGCTTCAGGACGCAGTAGCGATCTGATATTCTTGCTGTTGCTGCGGGGCTAGCCTGATCAGCGAAAAGCGGACTCCGCCCGCCTGCCCCACTTCTCAATTTGCGGAGAGCATGAGCGGAGAAGTGCGACATGGCCCCGAAATCCCCCTCAACCCCTTCACGTGACGCCTGGATTGCGGGCGCAATGGCGCTTTCGAGTCCGCCAACATTCAAACTGCCGTCGATACCCGCAAAAAGCGCACGTTCCGCCAAAGAGCAACAGCAGGCAACATGGGACTGGTTCTGTAGGGCGGAATGGTGGCCGCTCGAAGCCGCGCTCATCGCCTGTTCCAAAGTCCCGGACTGGCGCAAGAAATTCCTGATCCATCATTGGGTGAACTATGTAGGAGGGCGGACAGAGAAGAAGCCCTACTGCTCACGGCAAATGACGCAGGATTATCTTGCTGCATGCAGTGCAATAAAGAAGGGTGGTATCGAAGGCCATGAAGATCAAGGCCGTTGGTGGGTGCGAATAGAAGACCTCGTGAAATGGGCAAGGCCCAAGATAGCGGGCGCGGTCATACCGGATGAATTGCAAGCGAAGTATCAGGCGGCACAAGGGGAACAGCTTCAAGGCTGCAAACCCTCCAAGAGTTACAGACCTCCATTCGACTTGCCAGGACAGTGGGACTGGAAAGACCTTAAGTTGATGATCAAAAACGGAGCAACGATATTTTTCCAGCTTTATGACCTGAAATGGGATCATACCTGGAAGGAGGGTGTGGGTTTAACAAAGGCACGTTGGAATATCCTGGTAGAAGCATCAAAATCCAATGGTTTTATCGAAACGCCAAAGCGATTGAATTCTTGGCAGAAACGAACCACCAATGAAGATAGCGAAGAAGATTACGAGACAGATGACAGGGTAGACGCTGACACAGTCAAGCGCACTGATGCATACGCGGCGAAGGCCAAGAATGTCCAGAGACTTAATCGGAATTTGCAGGATTATTTCAAGCGCAAAGCAAAGCCAATAACCCCTCTCCAGTCTGGATCCCATAAAGCCATTATCGCTTGGCAGTGCGCCTTCAAGATTCTTCCTGAAAAATAGGGCTGCCTGGACAGAAATCTGCACTGCCTGGACAAAATGGCGCAAACCATCCCACTGTCCGTCCTTGCCTTGCAAGCATTTACCCGCACTGCACGTGATTTCCGCACCAATTCCCTGGACTTGTCCAACAAGACAAGTCAAGCGGACTGGCAATGGGCCAGCCCAAATTGAAGGGAATGAAGTTATGGAAGCAGCAACAGTTTCTCTCATCGACGTGGAAGCAGTGGCGCGGATGCTGTCGTGCTCGAAACGGCATATATATCGGCTTCGAGACGCTGGACGGATGCCGCAACCGGTGCACTTGGGGGGGTGCCGCAGATTTAGGCGAGCGGAAATTGAGGCATGGATCGAGGCAGGCTGTCCCCCGGTGCGGAGGGCGAAGGGTGGTGCAGCATGAATGGCGTGGAACTGAAAACGCAAGCCTTCATGCTGCATGAAGCGTTGCGAGAATCCCACCTTCTCCGGGCACGGCGGGCGCTCTTGGAATACGCTCTCGTGCATGGAACCGTGACCGCGGATCATGTGAGGGCAGCGGTGAAACTTCCGCAGGGTTTTAACCCGAAAGTTTTCGGGCCGGTTCCGAGTCCGCTTGCCAGGGCGGGGATTATCAGGCGGGCGTGCTATGCGAACTCGCAACGGGTGGAACGCCACGCGGCGCCCATATCCGTGTGGGAACTGCGGGACCGGAATGCGGCGCTCGAATGGCTGGAACGGCATCCACCGCCGAAGGAAATCTTCCCTGAGCAATTGGAAATTTTCCCAAAAAACGAAACCGCCGGCGGCTACCGGCGGCATTCAGAGGACTAAGAAATGGAACGCAAGAAACTTTCTGACATTTTGAGCGGCGGCACTGCCGGATTGCAAAAAGCATGGGACAGTACGGAAGCGGCGGCCGATTTTTCGGCGCTGCCCGCTGGCGTGTATGTGGCGCGGGTCATCGGGGGTGAACTCACGGAAGCGCGAAGCGGCACGCCGGGATATAAGCTGACCTTCCGCGTGCTCGAAGGTGAACACGCCGGGCGTCCGATTTGGCATGACCTTTGGCTGACACCGGCAGCGGTGCCGATGACAAAGCGTGACCTTGCCAAGCTGGGAATCACGCGGCTGGAACAACTGGAGCAACCCTTGCCCGCGGGTATCCGCTGCAAATTGAAAGTGGCACTCCGCAAGGATGACAACGGAGATGAACGCAACAGGGTGCAGCACTTCGAGGTGACCGGTATTGATTCCGCGGATGATCCAGACTTCGCACCTGCGGCGGGCAGCACGACGCCAGGCGCGGCGGCGGAAGGGGAACTGCTATGAATTGCGGCTTCGGCTTTCGCATTGCCGGGCCGTGCTCAGGCGAGCGGCGGCTTGTGGACGCTGCCGCTTGCCTTCGCGCTTATGCGGCCTGTAATGACAAGGCGCGGGTGGACTCAGAAGCCTACCTGTCTGCCTTCAATTATCCCGAAACGTTTGCAGACTACCTGCGGCAAAACGGCACCACGAAAGGCTACAGCGGGCCGTGTGGGGCGGAATGGGTTTGGTGGGACATTGACGCTGCCGGGGAACTCGAAAACGCCACAGAGGGCGCCAGGGCGCTTGCTGGACACGTTTGCGAGCACTACAGCCTTGATGATGACCTGCTGCTGCTTTTTTTCTCCGGCGCAAAAGGCTTTCACGTGGGATTGCCCGCGGCGCTCTGGACACCGGAACTGGGGCCGGACTTTCACCGTCAGGCGCGGCGCTTCTGTGAGGGGATCGCAGCGGCGGCGGGCGTGTCCATTGACAGCGGAGTCTATGACAAAGTGCGGGCCTTCCGTGCGCCAAACTCGAAGCACCAGAAGACCGGCTTGCACAAGCGGCGGCTGACATTTCATGAATTGCTGCATTCGAGCACCGCGGCCATACTCGAAGCGGCACGGTATCCTGAACCCTTCGAGGTGCCGGAACCTGCGACGGGCGGGTTTAATTTCGGGCTGGCGGGGGACTGGCAGCGGGCGGCGGAAGCCACACAAGCCGAAGCGGAAGCCACGGCACGGCGGCGCGTGGAATGCAACGGCACGCCAAAGCTTAACCGGGCCACGCTCGAATTCATCCGCCAGGGGGCGGACGTGGGGGACCGGCACAGGCTGCTGTTCAGTGCCTCTTGCAACCTTGCGGAATTCGGCTGTCCCACGGCGCTGGCGCATGCGCTGCTGACGGAAACGGCGCTGGACTCCGGCTTGTCCCCTTCGGAAGTGCGGCGGCAGATTGACTGCGGGCTGAAAGGGGGCACGCCATGAAAGCCCGGTATCAATGCGCGGCGGACTTGCTGGACTCGTGGCGTGATGACGTGCTTTCGGGCAAGGCGCCCGTGCTGTATCCCTTGGGCAAGGCACCGCTGGACCGGCTGGAAATTGGGCCGGGGCTGGTAGTGCTTTTCGGCGGGGCGCCGGGCGCGGGCAAGACGGCGTTCAGCATGCAGTGCACCATTGATGCTTTGCGGCTGACACGGGAACTGCGGGCGCTTGTGTGCAACGTGGAAATGCGAGCGGCCACGCTCTTGGATCGGCAACTGGCGCGGCTAAGCGGGGTCAGTCTGTCTGTCATCCGGCACCGGCGGCTGACGGCGGAGCATGCAGACCGGATCGATCAAGGGCTGAACACCCTACAAGCGATTGCAGACCGGCTGTGTTTCCTGCGTTCACCGTTTGACCTGGAAAACGTGGCGGCGGCGGCGGATGAATTTCACGCGGGCCTTCTGGTGCTCGACTACATACAAAGGATTCATCCGCCGGGCAATCACGAGAACCGGCGCGGATCGCTTGATGCCACAATGAACTACTTGCGGCAATTTGCGGACGCGGATGTGGCCGTGATCGTGGTGTCCGCCGTGGGGCGCTCGAAGGACAAGCACGGGCGCAACAGTTACGATGCCGAGGGGCTTTCACTGGCATCCTTCCGGGAATCTTCGGAACTCGAATTCGGCGCGGACAGTGCCTTCATTCTGGCGTCAGACGGCGGGGCGGACAGTCCCGCGGTGACCTTGAAGCACTTGAAAGACCGGCACGGCGCGGTGAAGGACATTTCGCTGCTGTTTGACCGGGCGCGGCAATCGTTCAGCGGTGCACAGGCGGAACCAGCGGCGGAACGCGGCAAGCTAAGCGCGGCAGTGGCGCAACTGTGGCAAGCGGCGGAACCGGCTGCCGATGACGCGGAAGCCACGCCATGAGGACCGCGGCGCCCGTGCTCGAAGGCTGTGACGTGCTTCCACCATTGCGCGAAGCGGGCGAAGGGAAAGCCGTGCCGAAGCAACGGCACCGCACGAGGGCAAAGCACACAGGCCGCTTCGCGATGCTGAATGCGTTTGTGGATCACACGCTGGCAACGCTGTTGCCTTCGGACGCGGCGGTGTGGCTGGTGCTCTATCGGGACACCACGAACGGCATTGCACGGACGGCACAGGCGGACATTGCGCGGCGGGCCGGAGTGTCACGCCGGACAGTGGCCAGGGCGCTTATCCGGCTTGGCGTTTTGGGGCTGGTGCAAGTGGTGCGGCGCGGCGGCTTGAACCGCGGGCTGTCATCCTACCGGGTGCATCCGCTGGTGCGGGA
>JACPGD010000006.1 GCA_016182645.1 Candidatus Hydrogenedentota bacterium
ATCCAAGGCGCGCCGTTCGATCCTGCCAAAGATCGCTATGAGTTCCTCAATCGGTTGTTTAGTGCCGTTCGGTTCATGCAGGCGCCTGCCGATATTCTCGTCTACTCCTCCAATGAAGTGCAGGCGTGGTCGCAAACGAAGAACCACGTTGTGTCACGCGCGCTACGCGAAGGTCGTGTTTTATAGGAGCGACCTTGAACACGCTCGAATGCTCTCAGAATGGCGGAGAGAGACTTACGGACATGCCAACTACTCCGTGCCTCTTCCGCCTCCATGAGCGAGGTGGCTCACCCCCCAGGCTGGGTAAGCTGGAGTCTCATCCCCACGACGACCAGGCATATACCGCGATGTCCCGCCGCATCTGCGAATCCTCTCCCCCATAAACGAGCGCGGCGGGTATCTCTGCCTGACCGGAGGGCTTCAAGATGCCTGGGGAGCATGTAATGCAGTTTGCATATTCAATATGCAAATTGCAAGTCAGGTTTCCCGCGTCAGGCCGTTGGCAATGAAATCGTCCAGGCCCTTCTGAATGATGTCGGCGGTTTTGTCGATATTGGCCGAAATGTCCGGATTGAGCGCGTTGAGGGCGCCGAGGATACCGCGGGCTTCGTAGATGCCTTGGCCAATGGCGCCACCGATAAAATCCGCGAATTGTTTCCAGCCTGCTTCATCGTCATTGAGTCCGTGCTTCTCGGCGTATTTGTCGAAGAAGTTCAGGGCGAAATCCAGAATGCGCTGGGCGGTGGCGTCGGGGGAGGTGTCGAGGACAGCCCCCTCGGGAACACCCAGTTCCGCCCGCGCTTCATCAACAACGGCGCGTAGTTTTTCCATGGCCCGTTCATAGACCATATTCTGGGCCTGGGATCCGGTCACCTTGGTTTGTCCAAAGCTGACCGTGTCCTGGCGCTGAAGTGGATTGACGGGGTCTTGCTGCTGGGTCTTGGGGGAGGAGGGTAGGGGCGCGCTGTAACCAGATGCTGCTGGTGAGACGTTACTGACCATGGGCTGCTCCTCGTGCGTTCTTGGTTTTGTCCGTCGCTATCGGTATTATCGACACGATTGAATCATTCCTTGAGTAACTAAGGCAGGCTCCATGGTGCCTATTCCCGACGAAGAACTCGAATTCAGCTTCTTCCGCTCGTCTGGACCCGGCGGTCAGAAGAAGAACAAAACTGAATCCGCCGTGCGCCTGCGCCATCTGCCGACGGGCATCACCGTCATCTCGACTTCCTCGCGCTCGCAGCACCGCAATAAGGCCTTGGCGATAGCCGAGTTAGAGCGGCGCCTGGCGGTCCGCCGCCGCCGCCGAAAGCCCAGGATCGCCACCCGGCCCAGCCGCGGCGCCGAGGCGGAACGCATTGGGGAGAAGAAACGCCAGGGAGAGAAGAAGCGCCAGCGCCAACGTCCAAGTCTGGATGAGGGCTAAACAATCACGATTCAACCAGTCCGATCAGTCTGATCCGGCTGATCCATCCGATTGCATCAGCCCATGGGAAGAAAAGGAGATTCGATGGTTCCTAAACTTTCGCTAAGACTTCTGACAGTCATCGTGCTCTGGAATTGCGCCGCAACCGCGGAAGCACCGCCCTTAGCGGCTGGCCAGGCAAAGTCGCCCGCGTGGTCGCTGGACACACGCCAGAAAGAGATGATCGTCTCCGTTTCGCCTGCCCGCCAAACCCTCCAGATCGCGGGCACCACCGGGATCTTGCTCGGGGCGGGGATTTCGGCCATTTCCAACGCGAAACACCGCAAAGCAGTCGAAGAGATTCTGAATGGCTACGACGCCGGCAGCATTTTTCAGGAACACGTCGAGACGCGCTTGCAAGAGACCTTTGGTCCAGCGCTCGAGCGGGTAGACCCGCCCGATCCCCCCATCCGCCACGAGGACAGGCGCGCCTATGCGAGAGACCGCCTGCGCGCCATTTCCCACCAGGGACACGATATCCTCCTGGATCTGGAGATGACGTACGGGCTGTTCGGCTTTGAAGGCACCTTGGTGGCCAAGTTGGTGGGCGTCCTGCGCGATCTGGCCCAGGGCGAGGCGCTCTGGGAGAAAACGCTGGTCGTTTCGTCCGAGGACATTCTCGCGAGCGACCGGCTGACCGACCCGACTAAACGGATGATGCCCAACATGAGGTCGCCGCGGCTCACGGTCGAAGAGGGGGCCATCGAGCAGTGGACCAGCGACGGCGGCGTGATCCTGAAGCAGCGGATGAACGAAGCGATCGAGGGTGTCGTTGCCGCGCTGGTGACGGACCTGGGGTTGGCACAGGATCCAAAAGGCCACTACTACCTTGGACGACTTGTCATGAACCGCAAGAACTTTGAGGAAGCGCACCAGCTTTACCAGGAAGCCTTAAAGTTGGCCCCGGACATGACCGCCGCGAAGAACGGGATGTCCGTCAATCTGGCCCACAATGGCCAACTCGACGAGGCCATTGCGCTCGCCCAAGAACTCACCCAGAGCGCCCCGGAATACGGTCCCGCCTGGTATAACCTCGCCTGGTGGCACGCAGTGGAACGAAACGACCTCGCCGCCGCAGGGCCTTACTATGAAAAGGCCCTCGCCTTGGGCATGCCCCCCGAAAAGGACATCGAAAAGAAGCTGAAAGCGAAGGAGTAGATGACCACAACTCCCTATTTGCAACCCGCAACTCGGAACTCGCAACTCGGATCTCTCAACTCGGAACCCGGCACTTGGTCTTCATCCCGCTCGTAATGGTCTTGGGCTATGCGGCGTATATTCTGGCCGCAGGTCTGGGCGCTTTTAGCTTCAATACACTTAATGTCCTTCAGGCGGGCACACTTTTCCTGATTTTTTGGTTGCCCTCCCTCGCGGCGAGATTGGCCGCCTGGTGGGAGGGCGCGGGCCAGGCCCTGCCCGAACTCGCGGCCCTGCCCTTCCGCAAGGTTCTCCGCATGGCCGCCGCCGTTGTCGTGGTTTTTGCAGTCATCCACACCCTCATCACGCTGCTCGGTTTCAGCCAGCCTGAATGGGAAATGCGCACCCTGGCCAATGCGCTGAGTCAGGAACTCGGCAAGCCCCTTGATGCATCGAGCGCGGCCGCCGTGCCGTTTTGCGGGCTGGTGCTCATGCCCCTCCTGAGTATGCTACTGGGAGCGACCGTGTTCGCCGCCGCGGCCCTGGGCAACGAATGGGGTTGGCGCGGCTATCTTCTGCCCCGCCTGCAGTTTCTGGGCAGACGCCGTGCGCACTTCGTATCGGGGCTGGCCTGGGGACTCTGGCTGCTCCCCTTCGTACATGCCTGGCACCGGTCCAACAATCTCGAGGCCGAATTCCTCCCCTTCAGCCTTCGGTTCCTCGCCTTTGCGTTGGTGTTCAGCACCGTCTTAAACGAAATCTTCCTGCGCTCCCACCAAGTGCTGCTTTGTGCGGTCTGCCTGGGGGTGTTTCTTGCCCAATTGCAGAGCAGTTGGGACTACCTGTTCCCCGTGGTCAATCCCCCCTGGACAGGCGCCTTCGGCATCGTCGCGCTGGCCGTCTGGGCGCTCCTGGCGCTCTTTCCCCAGCCACTGGTGGGGAGAATCGAGAATGAGGAATCAGGGATGAGAAATCAGGAATGAGGAAGGAGGATACCGGATGCGAAGTGCACCCGTAACTCAATACAATAACGTCCGCTTCGTCCGATCCGACTGATCCGTCCGATTCAGAACAACTGTTCAATCCGCCCCCAACCAGAACTCGAAACTCGAAACTCGGAACCCCCTCATGACAACCATCTCCAAGAAACACTACCTGGTCCTGCTGGCCGCGTTCCTCGGTTGGATGTTCGACGGCTTTGAGCAGGGACTCTTTCCGATCGCCGCACGGCCCGCCTTGCAGGACATGTTCACCGGCGTCGGTCTTGTGGACAAGTTTGTCGGCGGTTGGATGGGGATCATCACCGCAGGCTTTCTCCTTGGTGCGGCGTTAGGCGGCTGGGTGTTTGGCTGGCTCGGGGACCGCCTCGGGCGCGTTCGCGCCATGGCCTTGAGCATCCTTGTGTATTCGCTCTCGTCGGGCTTCGCCTATTTTGCCCGACAGCCCGAGGACCTGTTCGTATTCCGGTTTTTTGGTGCGCTAGGCATGGGGGGAGAGTGGTCGCTCGGCGTGGCCTTGGTGATGGAAGTGTGGCCGGACCATCTTCGTCCACTAATGGCGGGCCTGATCGGCGCCGCCGCTAATGTGGGTTATCTCCTCGTCGGGATCATGGCCAAGACCATCGCGGTCACCCCCGATTCGTGGCGCTGGGTCTGGCTCGTGGGGGCGCTTCCCGCGCTGCTGGTGTTCTTCATCCTCTACTTTGTGCCAGAATCCGAACGCTGGCAGGCAGAGGTCAAGAAAGCCCCCTCCGCGCCGCTCCGGGAGATTTTTGGCCCCACTTACTTGAAGAATACCCTGCTCGGTATTCTCTTTGCCTCCGTCGCCCTCATCGGCACCTGGGGCTCCGTCCAGTGGCTGCCGCTCTGGGTCGATCAACTCGTGGGTAAGGACTTTCCCACCGCCAAAGGCGATGTGGGCATCCTCTGTGCGCTCGGCGCCATCTGCGGCTGCATTGTCGGCCCCCTCGTCGGCGGCAAGTTCGGTCGGCGTCCCGCCTACTTTCTCCTTTGCTTTTGCTCGCTGTTCCTGTGCCAGTTCCTGTTCCGCAGTGGGCTGGAATACGGCGGCCTCTTCCGCCTGCTCCTGTTCGGGGTCGGCTTCTCCACCGCCGCCTTCTACGGCTGGTTCCCCCTCTTCCTCCCCGAACTCTTCCCCACGCGCTCCCGCGCCACAGGCCAGGGTGTCTGCTTCAACACTGGCCGCGTTTTCGCTGCCGTGGCTTCCGTCTCCAGCGGCCAACTTGTAGCGTCGTTCGACGGCAACTATGCCCGCGCTGGCGCCGTCGTCACACTCGTCTACCTCGTCGGCATGGTCATCATCTGGTTCGCCCCGGAAACCAAAGGCAAACCATTGCCGGATTAATGAAGAATTAGGAATTAGGAATGAGGAATGGGAGAATCAGACGGATCGGTCGGATCGGACCAATGTAATCGGAAGAATAGCCTGCCCGCACTGCCCTTGCCACCGCACGAAACCGCTGGCCTGGATACCCGCACATCGCTTCTTCCCTCTTGCTTCTTTCATCCTTGCCTCCTTCCTCATTCCCCATTTCTCATTCCTAATTCTTCATTCCTAATTCTTCATTCTCCCTCTCAATTCCCGCTTTCACATAGTTCCACAGCCGGTCCCGGTACTGATAGGCGAGTGTGGGCTGCTGTCGCAAATTGTCCGGCTGGCGCCATTTGCGCTCATAATAGGAAATGTTGAAGAACTCGATGACGCCCTGCTCGGCATTTTCCACTTGCGTGAACGGGAAGAGACCAGATTGCCAGGTAAAACGCCACAAGTCGTTGCGCAGTGAGAGGGCGAGCGGTTCCGCGCTCATCGAGATGGCGTCGCCGCCCGGTGCAGCCTCCAGCAAGTTCATGCCGGTGGTTACTTGGGGGAAGTCCACCTGCAACAACGTCGCGAGGGTGGGCGCAACATCCTCCAATTCAACAATGGCGCTCGAAGCACCGCGCGCCTGGCCGGCCGCCTGGATATAGAGCGGCACGCGCAGGGACGACTCCGTCAGCGCGGCTTCTCCCCGGGCGTTCCAACCGGCGGAGAAATCCAGGCCGTAGGCCGACGCTATCACAATGCAGGCGTCTTGCATTTCCGGGCGGGCCTTCACGCGGGCCAGGAACTCCCCAATCTGTTTGTCGAGATAGGTGATCGCATTGTCGTACAAGTCCAGTGGCCGGAACGACACCTGCTCTCCCGTAAAGGTGCTGCCGTAGCGTTCCGGCTTGGCCAGGTGTTGCAGTTCCCGCAGCCGCACGAACACCAGGCTTTGATCCTCCGCATTGCGTTCCAGCCAGTCCGCGGCCTTCTCGAGCGTGGCCGCTGAACCTTTTTCGGGAATCATGGGATCAAAAACTTCAAAACCTCGTTCAAACCCGCCGCCATACGCCAGGTCAACGTCGGCGCTGCCTTCCGCTTCCGTGAACGCGGCCGTGGCGTAGCCCTTGTCATGCAAGAGCGCCTGCAACGGCACGAGCTCTTCCGGCAAAGGACCGCGGTGCATACCCAGGTATTGATGGACCAGCGGATTCACACCTGTTAGGAGCGTCGTGCACGCGGCGGCGGCCTCGGGCGCTGGCGTGAAGGCATGGCTGAACGTGCTGGCATCGCGCGCGAACGCTGCGAGCGCGGGCGCCGTATCGCGGCCATAGCCCAGATGCCCCACATGCTCCGCAGCCAGACCGTCGACAGCCAGGATTATCACGTTCGGCGTGCCGAGGGTTCCCGCGCCCGCATGGAAGTACGGGCCGGAAAGCCAGAGGCTGCGCCCGCCCGCGCGCAACATGCGCAATCCGAGTTGTTCCATCCAGTCCGCCCCGACCTGGCTCGACCAGGAGACCCCGCACTGCGCGCCACCCCGAAGCATTGCGGCGGGGATGCGCAACTCGGTCCAGCCTTCACCCAGTAGCAGGGTGGGCGCAGGTAGTTTGACCATCTTCCCGTCGATCCACAGATGCACCGCGAACTCCGCAAGGGGCGTCCCCGCGTCAGGTGGATTGGACCAGCGCAGCACAAGGTTTCGGTCGCCCCCTGCCGGGAGATCAAAGGTGTAGACCGCGTCCTCGAGCGCCAGACGTGCCGCAGCGTGTACATCTCCCGCCCGGGCCGCTTGCTCCGCGGGCAGCGGCGCGAGCCGGGCCGATTCGATCGAGGTCTGCCACTGCGTGTACGCCGCGAAAATTCCGTATAGCGCGGCCAGGCTGGCCGCGGCCCAACCGGCCGCCCCCGCCCGCCCGGCCGGCGCCGAACGGGTCGTACTGAAGAGCGTCATCAGCTTAAAGAAGGAATGGGCGACGCTAAATATGCCGAAGTAAAGGAGAGGCTCCACGCGAAACAAGATCGGGTGTGGCCAGGGTACCGGGACGTTGAGGAGGTAGGGCGCCAGCAGCAGCGCGGTCAGGTGAGAGAGGCACTCGGACAACAACGGCCCCGCACTGCGGGTGGGTTTTGCGGCACGCAGAAACGTCATGAAGAGCAACTGCGACGCGGCATACGCCGCGGCGATGCCCCACGTCAACATCACGCCCGTATCGAAGTCCGGCATCAGCCCCTGGGCCGCGGCCAGCCGCCTCCCAAACGCGCCAACGATCCCCGCCGAAACACCCAGCGTCAATATGTATACCGGCAAAAACACCCGCTCACTCCAACGCTGTCTTCCCGTCCCTTGAGTCCATCAAGGCGATCAGGTCCCTTGAATCAGCATCGAATATTCCGCGTAACCACTGGGTATATTAGAAGTTCCTCGGCACGCTTTGTTATGATCCATCGCGACTGGTTGCATCCGGAAAAGAACGGGGCAGGATGCCCCGGCTACGGAAAAACCGGGGCGGAAACGCCCCGGCAACGTGGCGAATCCTACCAAGATTACCCGCAAGGAGACCACTTCTCTTGCTGACGAAGTTTTTGACTCACTTGTTTGGTACCGGAGCGGAACGCGAAGTCCGCCGGTTGTTCCCCCTGCTCGAAGTCACGCGCGCCCTCGAACCGCGCATGATGGCGATGACCAACGACGAATTGCGGGCGCAAACCGGACTGTTCAAAGAACGGCTCGCCCAAGGCGCAAGCCTGGACGACATCCTGCCGGATGCGTTTGCCGCTACGCGCGAAACCGCCAAGCGCCTGATTGGCATGCGTCCGTTCGACGTCCAAATCCTGGGCGGGATTGCGTTGCACCAGGGCAATATCGCGGAGATGGTCACCGGCGAAGGCAAAACGCTCGTCGCGACCATGCCGGTGTACCTGAACGCCCTGGCGGGCCATGGTGTCCACGTCGTTACGGTCAACGATTACCTCGCCCGGCGCGACATGGAGTGGATGCGACCTGTCTATGAATTCCTCGGCCTGACTGTTGGCTTGATCCAGCACGACATGAGCACGGCGGAGCGGCAAGTCGGCTACCGCGCCGATATTACCTACGGCACCAACAACGAATTCGGGTTCGATTACCTCCGCGACAACATGGCCGTGCGGCCTGAACAGCGCGTCCAGCGTGAACTCCATTACGCCATCGTCGACGAAGTGGACTCGATTCTGATTGACGAAGCCCGCACACCCTTGATCATCAGCGGACGCCCCGAGAAGAGCAGCGACGTCTACATCAAGGTAGATGACGTCGTCCGGCGCTTGCGCAAGGAAGAAGACTTTACGGTGGACGAGAAGCAGCGCCACATCCTGTTGACCGACGAGGGGATGGTCGCGTGTGAACGCATGCTCGGCGTCGAGAACCTCTACGCGGACGACACTATCGGTCTGGTCCACTTGCTCGAACAGGCCCTGAAAGCGCATCACTTCTTCAAGCGCGACAAGGAATACATGGTCCAGGACCAGGAAGTGCTCATCGTGGATGAGTTCACCGGCCGTGTCATGGAGGGGCGCCGTTATTCCGACGGCCTGCACCAGGCCCTCGAAGCGAAAGAACGCGTACCGTTGAAGTTCGAATCGCAAACCATCGCCTCCATCACCTACCAGAACTACTTCCGGCTCTATTCTAAGCTCGCCGGGATGACCGGAACGGCCGCGACCGAAGCCGCGGAATTCGCCAAGGTTTACAACCTCGAAGTCCTTCAGGTACCGACCAATCTACCGCTCATCCGGGCGGACGACACGGACCTCGTATTTGGCACGGAACGCGGCAAGTTCAACTATGTCATCAACGAGATCAAGCGCATCAATGAAGGCGGCCGGCCCATCCTCGTCGGTACGGTTTCGATTGAGAAGTCCGAACAGGTGGCGCAGCTCATGGACGAAGCCGGCGTGCGCGATTACCAGGTGCTCAATGCGAAGCATCACGAACGCGAAGCCTCGATTGTGGCCAACGCGGGCAAACGCGGCGCCATCACCATTGCCACGAACATGGCCGGACGCGGCACGGACATCAAGCTCGCGGAAGGCGTGCGTGAATTGGGCGGCCTCGCCATTATCGGTACGGAACGCCACGAGAGCCGCCGTATCGATAACCAGTTGCGCGGCCGCGCGGGCCGCCAGGGCGACCCGGGCACCACGCGTTTCTACGTCAGCCTTGAAGACGAAGTGGCGCGTCTCTTCGGCGGCGACAAGGTGAAGCGGTTGCTCGATCTGTTTGGCAGCCAGGAAATGGACGACGAGCCGCTCAGCCAGCGCATGGTGTCTCGCTCGATCGAACGCGCCCAGCGCCAGGTTGAGGAACACAACTTCGAAATCCGCAAGCACATCCTCGAATACGATCAGGTCATGGACAAGCAGCGCAAGTACATCTACGCGATGCGCCGCGAGGTCTTGGAAGACCGCGACGTGACCCAGCGACTCGAGGAAATGTATCGCAATTCGATTGGCGATGCCGTCGATCAATATGCGCCACAGACGGAGTTGCCGGAGAACTGGGACATCGAAGGTCTTGAAGCGGCGCTGTACAAGCTCTTTAAGATGGAGTTTGATCTCTCCGGCTCGCGCGATGCCCAGCCCCAGGCACTCGAAGACAGCCTGTTTCAGCAAGCGGTCGATGAGTACCACGCGCGTGAGAAATCAATTGTCGAAGAGATTGAGCAGCGCCTCAGGCAGGATTTTCTCGAGGCGAAAGAGGCGGGACAGATTGCCCGCGGCGTCGATGAAGACTCGATAGATTTTGCCGCCTCGGCCAGCAAGCGCGCCCGCAAGTTTGTACATGACCTCGAGATGATGGCACTGCTGCGGGCCGTTGATGACAAGTGGATAGACCACCTCTACGAAATGGATTACCTGCGCGAATCCGTACGCCTGCGTGCTTTTGGCCAGCGCGATCCCCTCCTCGAATATAAGCAGGAAGGGTTCGAGATGTTCCAGAATATGGTCAAGACCATCGAGGAGATCGTGATCTCGACGCTGTTCCTCCTCACCGACCCCGAAGTGCGCCGGAAACGCGCCGCCAGTCAGCGCCTGGGCACGCTGACGGCCAAGGAAGATCCCTTTGCGCAGTTGCAGAGTTACAGCTACATTTCCGCGGACAAACAGGCCGACCGCAGCTTCGCCGCCTATGACACGACCCGTTTCGCGCTCGCCGGGCAGACGGGCGCGCCAGCAGCCTCGGCGGAGGGCGCGGAGGCGGAACGGCCCAAGAAAGTGCCCATCCGCGTCGAAGAAAAGATTGGTCCCAACGACCCCTGTCCTTGCGGCAGCGGCAAGAAATACAAAAAGTGTCACGGCAGATTGGTCGATTAATCGCCGCGGGCATTGTCCTGTTCTGGCTCATCATGATGGGCCTGCTCGTCTATCATGAAGTCCTCTTGCCCCGCTGGCACAGCGCCCCGCCCCGGTCTAGCGCGTCCGCCCGGCGCGATGTGTGGATGGGCATCTTCGTCGCCCAGGAACGCGCAGGATTTCTCCACCTGCACAGCGCGCCGGAACTCCGGCACAGCATGCTCAGTTCGCGGCTCGACCTCACGCTCAAGATGTCGCTCTCGCTGATGGACCGCCCTACCGATCTCTTTGTCAATGGCTCCGCCCTGCGCACGCATGACGGCAGCCTGTCCGAATTCGATTTCACCATCCAGTCGGGCGAACACGAAATGCGCGTCAACGGCAGCGTCGCCGAGGGCCAGCTCTCCGGCATCGTCCGCACCGCCGGCGAGACCTTGCCCCTGCGCCTGCCCGTGTCGGACGCGCTACTCCTCGGCGGGGGCGCCGGTATGACCGCGATTGACGTCCCCCTGCTCCATCCGGGCGAGATCCTGTATGTCGACAGCTTCGATCCGACCACCATGGCCGTCAGCAAGGCCAAACTGACCGGAGTGGGGGAGGACACCATCGCGCTCGCTGGAGAGTATGTACACACCTTCATCGTCGACGCCAGCATCGGCAGCATCGACAGCCGCGCCTGGCTCACTGCGGATGGCGAGGTTGTCCGGGCCGAGACACCCTTCGGCTTCTCCATTCAGAAAATGTCGCCGGAAGAGGCCTTGGCCCCCGTCCAGGCGGGCGCCTCCACGAACCTCATCCGCAGTTTGGCCGTGCGGCCCGCGGGGAAGGCGCCGCGCCGGAACACAAGACTTATGAAGATTCGGCTCTCCGGCGTAGCGGAGGCGGATCTTCCGCCCGTCTCTGACCTGCAACGCCGCAGCGGCGACGTCTTTGAAGTTGCCGCCTCAACATTGCCCGAATCGGGCGCGGACCAGACCCTGCCGAACCAAGAACGCGCAGACGCCCTCGCGAGCGACGTCTTTGTCACCGCCGATCATGAGAAGATTCAAGAACTCGCGCAGGAAATCGCCGGCGCCGATCCCGACCCCTGGCGGCAAGCGCAACACGTGTACATGTGGGTTTACACTTCCATCGAAAAGACTTCAGTGATCAGCGTACCCAACGCCCTCGAAGTCCTGCGCACGCGCCAGGGCGACTGCAACGAGCATACGATCCTCTTCACCGCCCTCACCCGCGCGCTCGGCATTCCCACGCGCATCGCCATCGGCTTGGTCTGGAGCGACGAAATGGGTATCTTCGGCTACCACGCCTGGCCGGAAGTCTTCGTCGGCAAGTGGATTGCCATGGACCCCACTCTGGGCCAGCCCTTCGCCGACGCCACCCACCTGAAGCTCCTCAATGGAGGTATTCAGGAATGGACGCGGCTTGTGCCGTATATCGGCCGGCTGGAGATCGAGGTGCTGGAGGTGGAGTGAGGCCACTCATCCGTGGGGAACAAATCTTATCCTATCTGCTCTCCCGGCAGAATTCAATCGTCAAAAATGGGACACCGGAGCGTGGACACCCCTGACCAGCATGACCACTCCGGCCGTCACCCCACGCCGTTCACGCGAACAACAACGCCTCCGCCGCCAGCCCCGCAGCGATGCGCGCAGATTCTGGGCAATCACGATGGGGCTTGGCCGCTTGCCGTTGATAGTCCGCGCGGGGCCACCTACTTTCTCCGCGCGTATACGGTGGGCGTCCGATTCTTCCCACGGCTTGAACAGCGGTTCAAGCGCAGCCGTACTGATTGGCGTCTGAATACTTGGATTGCCGGATCTCGGCGGCATGTGGCAGACTCCAGGGATTCAGGGCACTACGCCAGGCCGAACGGGCGCGCAAGGCGGGCGCAATCTCCAGCGTTAGCCGATCCAGATGCTCGCCCAGCACTTCCGATGCATCGATGATCTCGATCCCGGCCACTTTTCCATCGGGGCCGCAATCGATCGTAATGTCATCGTTCAGAGGCTGATTGGACGCCGTCCCCGGCGCGAGAGGCTTCAACTCAATGTAGAGAGCGTCGCTTTTGGAGTCATGGGTTACTTTCATGATAGATCTCATGCTTCCTGGCTGTAGTATACCTTCACCGTCGCGACGAAAACTCCCTCCGGCCCCACGGCTAGAACAAGGGTTCGAGCGCCACGGTGTTGATCACCGGTGCCTCTGAACTCATGGTGGACCTCCACTCTTCCGTCTCATATAAGGTTCAACCAACAAGACGAACAACTCTCGCGCCACAAACTGCCGATTTCGGCATCGGCCGGTCATTTCTGCAAGAATGCCCCGGTCGACCAGATAATCGACCCCTTTTTGCAGGGTCTTGAAAGCCACATGCCACTCTTGCGCCAAGCGGGATACAGACACTATCGGGTTGGCAAACAGGTGATCTACCAGACGGATGGCAGATGTAGGTACGCGCTTGCCTTGGCCGAGCCGTCCGCGGTACGCCGCGTGCAAGTCGAGGATTTGGTGGGTTCCATCGAGGGCTTCACGGGCCTGCTCACGGATACCTCTCAGAAAGAAGCTGATCCAGCCTGTCCAATCGCCCTCCCTGCTTACCGCCAACAATCTGCGGTAGTACTCGTCACGGTGCCGCTCAAAGAAGGCCGATAAATAAAGCAGCGGCTGACTCAGGTATCCGTGCTCACATTAGAAGAAAGTGATCAGGAGCCGGCCTACACGGCCGTTCCCGTCCAGAAAGGGATGGATCGCTTCGAATTGGTAGTGCATCAATGAACACTGAATAAGCGGTGGCTCTTTGACCGGCGCGTGCAGGTAACGTTCCCAGTCAGTAAGCGCCTCCATCATCTCGTGGGGGGGCGGCGGAACAAATGTGGCTTCATTGAGCGTGCACCCCGGCGCCCCGATCCAGTTGGGCGTTCGCCTGAACTCTCCCGGCGTGGCATGACCGCCTCGTACGTCTTGCATGAGCCGAGCATGAATTTCACGCACAAGACGCGTGCTCAGAGGCAAATCGCGCAAGCGTTCCAGTCCCAAGTTCAGCGCTTGAACATAGTTGTGTACCTCCCGGACATCCGGCACTTCAGGCACTGCCCCCGGATCGGCCTCGAAGTAGAGCAAATCATCCATCCCCGCTTGCGTGTCTTCAATCCGGGAACTTAGGATCGCTTCGCGCCTGACATAAGGCCAAATGAGCAGGTGGGGGTTGGGCAGTAGCCGACCCGCGCCAGAAAGTTCGCTCAGGGCACGGTCCGCATCTGACAAGAGCCCGACTGTTTCCCAAGTCAACTCAAGACTGGGGGGAAGGACGTTAGGGACGAAATAATAATATCCCTCTGGCGCTCTTCGCACACTCCCAGACGAGGAATCTCGGAAATCCTTGGTATCCAATGCCTTAGTGCTCCTGTGAAAGGTCCGAGTAGTGAAGCATCTCGTCGCGCCGTTACCCGTGCTTTGGGTAAATAAGAAATAGACTTGTTTACCCCAATCGGATTTCGGGCAAATAACAAGAATTCTTATTTACCCCAAAAAACCTGCCGCTAGATTGGACATCTTGCGCAGTAATTACCCTTTGACCCGTCCCTCATACCTTCACCTACGCCGTGATGCTCGTGTCGCAGCCGAAGGCGTCCACCACTTTCACGCAGGCGGTGTAACGCCCACACGTGCGCCGCGTCGCTCACGGTTTTCAGCGAGCGGTCTTTGCGCGCGTGCGGTAGTCTTGCCAGTGGTGGTTGACAATTCGGCGCGTGCCCAATAGCCCACTCTTTATTACTCCTTTTGGCCGCATGGCTGCAACTGAAAAGCTATTCTTATCTACCGAGTCACCTGCGCGGAAATAGGTTGAGCCGGGTTCGGGTGTGCATAAAATAAAGGCTTCAGTATGAAAGACTGTCAGAAAGTCCCAAAGCCTTGCGCCCTGTGTCTGAAGCTGAAGCCTCCTTGCGACTCTCACATCATTCCCGAGTTCTTGTACAGGAAGATGTTTGACGGAGGTCGAGTATTTTCACAAACTCGCTCCGGCTCTTCACGGAAGAGGCAACTTAACCAGGGTCAAGCTCTGACGGGCGCGGAACCATCTTTTCTTTCCCCATGGGATGAGGCGCTGCCGACAAAGGCGAGCGACCAGTTTCGGCCAGGCGGGATGGGTGCGCACCCGCGCGAAAATGCACGACGCCCTCAGGTCAGGTAAGGCCCCATCAATCGAAGAGCACCGCTTCCGCCGCTAGCCCTGGTCCGAAACCCAAGGCAACGCAAGGGAGGGGCGCCTGTTGCCGGCGCAGTTCATTGAGGATGAAGAGGAGCGTGGGGGAGGACATGTTGCCGAATTCGCGCAGGGCGTCCCACGACACCTCAAGATCGGCCTTCTTCAGTCCCAGCGCCTGGGCCGTTGCGCGCAGGATCGTAGGACCGCCGGGGTGTACCGCCCAACTTCGGATGTCTCTCAAAGTCCGCCCCTGTTGCGCGAGCCAGCCCCGCAGCCACAGTTCCAGGTGCGTCTCGATCAGTTGAGGCACCTCTTGCGACAACGTCATCTCAAACCCGTGATCGCGGATGCGCCACGTCATCGCATCGAGGGAATTCGGGACAAGACACGAGCCTGTCGCCACGGCCCTCCAGCCGGCGTCCCTGCCAGGGACCGCCGGGCCCAGCACCGCCGCCGCCGCCCCGTCGGCAAACAGGGCATTGGCCACGTTCTTCTGCATGTCCCAGCGGTAATGATAGTGTAACGTGCACAACTCGAGCGCCACGAGGAGCACGCACGCGTTCTCGCTCTCGACAAAGGCCTTCGCGGCCCGCAGCCCGTTCAGCGCGCCGTGACAGCCCATGAAACCAATGTGCGTCCGCTGCGTGGTGGACGGCAGGCCGAGGCGCCGGATTAGTTCCACGTCGAGGCCCGGCGCGACAAACCCGCTGCACGACACGGTGATGACGTGCGTGATGTCTGTGGGAGAGGTCTCCGCCTGGGCCAGCGCGCGGCCAGCGGCCTCGACCGCCAGTGGCGGTGCTTCCCGCTCATAGCGGTCCATCCGCTGGCCGATTCCCGGCCCCTGTGCACTCTCCGCCGCCCGCGGGAAGAAGCTCTGCCGCTCGTGCAAGGGCCCGCCCCCATTGTGATCGATGAGCACGCTGTAGCGCCGTGAAATGCCGGTGATCCGGTAGAGTTTCACCAGCCGCTGCGCCTCTTCTTCCGAATGCCCGGAAATCAGCGCCGCTGCCTTGGCCGCCTCTTCCTGTCCCATCGCGAAGCGCGGCAGGGCTGTGCCCATGCCCCAGAGGACAACTTTCATGTGTGCAATTCCCGCGGTTCCGCATTGATATGCCGGAGGAGTGGATTGAGCAGGCCTGGCCGGACGGCGACAAGACCCAACGCCCCCTGTACCAGGCGGGGATGCCGCAGTATCTGCGACATTACGCGGCACGGCCACTGGTGCCGCCCCACAATCTGCCGCCACGCCGCATTCCACTGCGCCTCTTGACCCGATGCACCCCGTAGCAGCCGTTTCACGTGCTCCGCGACGACTTTCCCGCCCTCTATGGCCCAGGCGATTCCTTCCCCGGTGATCGGCTCCACATACCCCGCGGCGTCGCCCACGAAAAACATGCGCCGTGGTCCCGGCAAGCGCCGGCGCGTCAGCGCTGGCGTCCCTTTCCAGGCGGCCTGTTCAATGTCCCCGGGCACCGGCAGCCGCGCACTCGCCAGCAGTTGTCCCACCGCCCGGGCCGGCCCGTGCGCCCGAACGGCGTCCACGTCCAGCGCAGCAGCAATGTTCAGGCGCTGATCTTCCAGCAGCACCGCCCCGGCATATCCTGCCGCACCACAGGCCATGTAGATTGTGCCCGGCTGATAAGTCTTTGGGGCGTCGTCCACGAGACAACCCGCCCCCACGCGCGCCCGGCGGCTGACCCGTGCCGGGGCCACCTGCGGGGAGCGGAGAAAGCTGCCTTGAAGACCATCCGCGCAGATCACACTCTGGGCCTCCACCGTTTCACTCCCCAGTGGATTAATCAGCCGAATCCGGACACCCTCCGGCCCGATCTGGTCACACTCCGCACGGACGCCATTGATAAACGTTGCGCCCGCGTCGCACGCTGCCTCCGCCAGGATGCTGTCCAGCCGTTCCCGTGACAGCACCCATCCACCCGGCAAGGGAATCAGTGCGCGGTTTGTCTTGGAATGGATCTGAAAATCGCGCAGCGGGAGGGCGCCCGCCCGCGCCACGGCTTCGCCCAGCCCCGCTTCCGCCAGCAAGCGCCGCGCACGCAGACTGAGACAACAGCCGCACACCTTATAGCGCGGGAAGCGTGCCCGATCCACGAGCAACACGTCCACCCCCGCGCGCGCAAGATGCAGGGCGGCCAGCGTGCCCGCTACTCCCGCACCGATAATCACCACCTCCCAGCTACGGAGGACAGCATCCGGAATGCCATGGGCCAGTTTCATGCCCGGTACCACTCCAGAAGAAAACGTTCCGGCCAACGCTTGGTCAAAGAGGCGCTCGCCATGCCGGCGTCGTTCGCCATGCCGCGGATTTCGTGTATCGTAAACGCGGACTGCACGCTCAGGAGACTATCTACATGCACCACGCTGCTGCCGGTCAACACACGGGTGCCCGCCCAGGCAAACACAAATCCCAGCGGCGTGCGCAACAAATCATTGATAAGTATGGCCCGCCGGGCCGCCACGCGAAGCTGCGCCAGAAACGTCAGTGCCTGCCGCTCCCCCAAGTGATGCAGGAACAAGGAGCACATCAGCACGTCGTAGCCTTCCGGCACCCCTTCGCCGATGTCCCAGACAAAACAGGAGAGCCGCTCGCCGGCAACCTCCGCGCTATCGGCCGCATGGGTGACGGCGCGCGCGCTCTTGTCGCAGGCGGCAAACTCGATAGGCAGCCCCAACTGGCGGGCGCGGCGAGCCAGCCGCAACGGTACATCACCACCGCCGGTGGCAAGATCTAATACGCGCAAGGGCCGGTCTTCATCTGCCTGCCGCGCCAGCCTGGTCAGGGCAGGCCAAAATAAAGCACCACTTCGGCTCAACCAGTTGATTCGCCTAAGTCCTTCCAGCGCAGCCAGATGGCGGTCTGCATCCAGGCCCGGCTGGTCCATCAATTCAGGTTGAAGCCGTCTACAGGCGAGAAGATCGGTGTTTCCCACGGGATGCGCCTTGACTCCTTACATCTTGTATTCAGTTGAGGGGCCAGAAACATGCCAACCAGATGAATTGCGCCTTCCTCCCCTTCTGTCCATTACGTCCCGCCTGTCCCGGACTTGTAAGGCGCCTCCGCCAGACCCTATGATGAGAGAAATTGGGGATCTTTCACCGGGGGGAGTTGGCCGGGCCAATGGGTTCTATTGTTGAGCCAGTGGGGATGACACGAAGAGGTTTCGTGGCAGGAAGCGCCGCCGCGGCGGCCGCCCTTATCGTGCCTGCCAGTGCCTCGAGCGAAACCAGGCCGCCCTTGGCCTGTCGGCTGGCGAGCTATGGCAAGTTCCAGGAAGCGGCCTGGGAGCACCTGCCGGCCATCGGCATTCATTACCTCTTCCTCAACGTTCCAGACGAGCGTGAGGTGGAATCGATGCATGCCCGCCTGGTGCAACATCAACTGACGCCCTTGGTCATGCGAGGCGCCGCCGATCTTTCGTCGCTAACGAGCGTGCAGGAATTGACGCTGCAACTGGACACCTGCCACAAGATGGACGTCCACTACATGTTTCTCTCGCCCAAACATGGCGACGCGCCCAAGCAGGCCGCCATCGAGCGACTGCGCGAATTGGGTGATATTGCGAAAGCCCGAGCGGTCACCATTACCCTCGAGACGCATCGTGATCTGGGGACGAACGCCGATGTTCACCGTGAGACGATGCAGGCCATCGGCCACCCCAGTATCCGCGTCAATTTCGACACGGGCAACATCACGTTTTATAACCATGACCGCAACGCCGTGGATGAGCTGAAAAAGATCATCGATTATGTGGGGACGGTGGAATTGAAGGACCACAACGGCGGCTATGAATCGTGGGAGTTTCCACCGCTGGGAACAGGGAAGGTGGACCTCAAGGGGGTGGTGCAGGTGATGCGGCAGCACGCCTATACTGGACCCGTTACCTTGGAATTTGAAGGCGTGAAAGGGGTCGAACTCGACGAGGAAGGCACCAAGAAGGCCATTGAAGACTCGATAAAATACATCCAAAGTCTGGGCAGTTTTGCTTGAGGCGAGCGTGCCGCGGCGTAGGCCACGGCCACAACACGGGGGACCCGACATGATGAAGACGAACGAACCTTTGGGAATTACACGGCGCGGATTCATCCAGACGAGCAGCGTCATGGCGGCCGGCCTGGCCCTCGGACAGACCGCACGCGCCGCGAAGCTCGAAACGCTGGCCGTGAACGGCGGCAAGAAAGCGGTCACCGTTCCGGCGGAGAAGATTGCCGCGCTCACGCGCTGGCCGCGCTATGGCAAGGCGGAGAAACAGCGCCTGCACGAACTGATTGAAAGCAACAAGTACTACGACGAACTTCCACTGTTCGAGGACGAGTGGAAAGCGTACACGGGCGTGCCTTTCGCCAAAGCGCACATGAATGGTTCGAGCGCGCTGACCAGCATGTATTTCGCCCTCAACCTGCCAGTCGGCAGCGAGGTGATGGTGCCGTCGTACACGTTTTTCTCCGCCTGCCTTGCGCTGCGTTTCTTCGGGCTGGTGCCCGTGTTTGTGGATATTGACCCGAAGACCGCCTGCTTCGATCTGGAGGATGCGAAGCGCAAGCTGACCCCGCAGACGAAAGCCGTCGAGGCGATGCACTCGTGGGGGCTGCCCTGCGAAATGGATCGCATCTGCGAATGGTGCAACGAGAAAGGGCTGATTCCGCTCGAAGACGCCGCGCACGCCCACGGCGCCGAGATGCAAGGCAAGAAAGTTGGCACCTGGGGCCAGATGGGCATCTACAGCTTCCAGACGACAAAGGTCATGCCCGCCATCGAGGGCGGCATGGGCATGTATCAGACCCGCGAATACTTCGAGCGCGCGGCGGCGTTTGGTCACTACGAAGATCCGGTAAAATTCCCCGAAGATAGCCCAGTGCGCGCCTATGAGGGCACGGGTTTCGGTCAGAAATACCGCATGCACCCCTTCGCCGCGGCCGTGGCGCGCCAGCAACTCAAGGTGCTGGACAAGAACAACGCCGTGCCCAGCGACGTGCGCCTGCAGGTATGGCTGGCCTTCGGCTTCCTCGCCGTGTGCCTGCTCAACACCGTGGGCCTGCTGCTGGCCAAGTTCCTGGGCCGCTCCTCGCAGATCGGCGTGCGCCGCGCCCTGGGCGCCACGCGCAAGGCG
>JACPGD010000294.1 GCA_016182645.1 Candidatus Hydrogenedentota bacterium
AGCGCCGGACATAGAGGCCCGTCAACCCGTCGGTGACCGCCAACGCGTACAGCTTGGCATTGTGGATGGCCACGGCAATTTGCGAGCCTAGCTGCTGGTAGAGCGCCGCATCGTCTCCGGTGAACGGCTGTCCGTCGCGCGGATCCTGGAGGATCATGACGCCCAGCGCTTCATTCTTCGCAATCAGTGGCACGTAGGCATAGGAACTGATGTTGCGTTGTGCAACGACTACCGACCGGGAATCGAGGGCGTTGGCCAGCGGCGAGTGCCGCCGCGATTCAGATTCTTCTTCGAGGCGGTCACGAGTGATCAGGTCATCGCCATAGCGGGCAATGACGGGGACAAACGTTTCATCCTTGGCCTCGTAGATGGTCAGCCGCTTCACGTCCAACGCTCCCTGGACCACCGTGGCGATGATTTGGAGCGTCTCGTTGAGGTCAAGCGTGCCGCTGATGGCCAGCCCAATCTCGCGCAACGTGCTCAGGTGGTCCACCTGTTGCTGCAGTTGGAGGTAACGCCGGTAGAGCGATTCGTAATCGTCGTGAAGGTAGGTCTGCATGCGGCTGCCCATACTACACCCCGCTTCGGACGCTATCATAGCAGAACGAGGCGCCAGGATGTGGAGACTTTCTGCTACAAGAAAAAGCGATTTCGGGAGGACAGGCGTACCCGCCCTCCCAGCGACGGTTTCCGCCATCGAAAGTCCCATGCTTCCCCTACTTCCCATTGCTCCCATCGCGGCATTCGACAATCTGGAAATTAATGCACTATGATTGCACCCCCTTTTCTCTGTCCTGAAACTTAAAAGCGTTGGGGAGACGGGCTGTGCCAAGAATTCAGCGGGCAATTCTAAGCTGCTTTGACAAGACGGGCATTGTGGAACTTGCCCAGACCCTCCGGGAATACGGCGTGGAGCTGGTGAGCACGTCGGGCACGCTGGATGTACTGCGGCAGGCCGGGGTCGAGGCGCTGTCCATCAGCGATTTCACCGGCGTGGCGGAGATGATGGATGGGCGCGTGAAATCGTTGCATCCCAAGGTGCACGCCGGCCTGTTGGGCGACCGCGACAACAAGCTGCACGTCGAGCAGATGCAGGCTTATGAATTGCAGTGGGTGGACCTGGTGGTGGCCAATTTGCAGCCCGTGGAAGACCTCATTTCGCGGCAAGGCGTGACTGTTCGGGAAGTGTTGGATCAGACAGACATCGGCGGTTGCGCGATGATCCGCTCCGCGGCGAAGAATTTCAGCTATGTTTCAGTGGTGGTCAATCCGAAGCGCTACCCGACGATTGTCCACGAAATGCGCGCGCTCGAGGGCGAAGTGTCCTTCGCCACCAGGTACCGGCTGGCGCAAGAGGCGTTTTATTGCACGGCCGAGTATGACCGGGCGATGGCGGATTACCTGCGCCGCCACGAGCCGCCCGCCGAGTGAAACAACTTGGTGAACACGAACAACGACGAACGCACAAGGACATAAGGGATCTGCATGAAGGTTTTGGTAATCGGCAGCGGCGGGCGGGAGCATGCGCTGGCCTGGAAAATCGCCCAGAGCGAGGGCGTGGAGCAGGTCTTCGCGGCGCCGGGCAACCCCGGCATCGCGCGACTGGAAAAAGGCCGATGCATCGGGATCACTCCTAGTGCCTTCAAGGACCTCGAGGCGTTCATTGCGCAGGAAGGGATTGGCCTGACCGTCGTCGGGCCGGAAGACCCGCTGGCCGCCGGGATTGTGGATCGGCTCAGCGGCGCCGGGCATGTGGTGTTTGGCCCAACCGCCGCGGCGGCGCGGCTCGAAGCGAGCAAGAGCTTCGCTAAGGATTTCATGGCCCGCCACGAGATTCCCACGGCGGAACACGCCGTCTTCACGACAGCGGAACCGGCGATCCTCTATGTGCGAAAGCGCGGGTTGCCCATCGTCGTGAAGGCGGACGGGCTGGCGGCCGGCAAGGGCGTCACCGTCGCGCGGACGCTGGAGGACGCGGAGCAGGCCATTTGGAGCATCATGGTGCACCGGACCTTTGGCGAGGCCGGGGCGCGCGTGGTGATTGAAGATTTTCTCGAAGGCGAGGAGGCATCGATCCTGGCCTTCAGCGATGGGCGGACTGTCGTGGCGATGCCGAGCAGCCAGGACCACAAGGCGGCGTTCGATCATGATCAAGGCCCGAATACCGGCGGGATGGGGGCGTATTCGCCCGCGCCCGTCGTTTCACGAGAAATGCTCCCGCGGATCGAGCAAGATATCCTGCGCCGCTGCGTGGATGGCATGGCGGCCGACGGCACACCGTATACGGGTGTTTTATATGCCGGTCTGATGATGACCATGGACGGACCTAAAGTGGTCGAGTTCAATTGCCGGTTCGGCGACCCGGAAACGCAGGTGGTGCTGCCCCGGATGCGCTCGGATTTGGTGCCCGCCCTATTGGCGTGCTGCAATGGGACGCTGGACATGACGCCGATCGAGTACGACGATGGTGCGTGCGTCACGGTCGTGATGGCGAGCGGCGGCTATCCGGGGCCCTACGAAAAGGGCAAAGAGATTTCGGGTCTTGCAGAGGCCGAAGCGGACCCGGACGTGACCGTGTTCCACGCGGGCACGAAGCACGGCGAGAATGGCCGCCTGCTCACAAACGGCGGGCGCGTCCTCAACGTGACCGCCCGCGGCAAGGACCTTCGTCAAACCATCGGCAAGGCCTATGGCGCCGTGAAGAAGATCCAGTTCGATGGCGCCCATTTCCGCCGGGACATCGGCCAGAAGGCGTTAAATAGGCCGTGAATTCGCGGCCCCGGCCCTGGAGTTATCCCCATGGCGAACGCAAGACTTGAGTCGCACTTTTTAGCGTTCCCATCCTTCCCACGAGGACGTCCAAAATGGCTATAGACACGATTCAACATATGCAGGAGCAGGGCTATGCAATCTTCCGCAATGTGCTTGACGCGGAGTTGCTCGCGGAAGCCAACGCGCATGTAGATTGACTGCTGAAGAAGCATCCGGACCATGAGTTCCAGGGCTTCCCGATTGCCACAAGTGGAGGTTTCGGGCTGCGTTGGGGTAGCATTCTTTTGAGGAGGCTTCGCCATGAGCCCGAACTTCGTTCCCGATCGGAGTGCCCTTATCGCCTTCTGCCGGAAATGGCATGTTCGCGAACTTTCACTCTTTGGCTCCGCCCTCCGTGAGGACTTCGGGCCCGAGAGCGATCTTGATTTCCTCGTTAGCTTCGAGCCAGGGACTTCACTTGATATCGACAATCTGCTAGACATGAAGGAAGAGCTCGAAGCGCAATTTGGCCGCCCTGTAGACCTGGTGGAAAAGGAAGCATTGCGAAACCCCTGGCGAAAAAGCGAGATTCTGAGGACTCATCAGGTTATCTATGCCGCGTGATCCAAGAGATATTTCACGACTCTGGGACATGCTGGACGCCGCGCGAACGGCCGTCGAATTCACAAAGGACTTACGGTTCGAGGAATTCATGCTGGACCGCAAAACCCGCAATGCGGTAGAGCGTAACCTGGAGATTCTGGGCGAGGCAGCGCGCCATGTGTCGCCCGGTACGCGAGAACAGTTGCCAAACGTGGCGTGGAGATCCGTGATTGGATTCCGAAACGTTCTTGCCCACGAATACGGTGAAATCCGCTACGAAATCTTATGGAGCATGGTCCGGGGCAAAATGATTCCGCTCATCCGGCAACTGGAGGAGTTCGGCGTCGGCAACCCGCCGATGGGATGACATTACCTAAAGAGGTTGGGCCTTTCACCTTCGTAGACGCGACCTCCTCGTCGCGTTTCCGGAATGGCGGCGGGGACGCCGCGTCTACCAGCGGCGCGTGCCTTCGACTTCGAGGATGAGGTCTGAACCATAGGCCTTGGCGGGGGTTTGATAGCCGGCCGGGGCATTCCCTGCCAGTATTTTCCGGGCGATACAGACCGCAGTGGCCGCGGTGAGGCTGTAGCCGTCCGGTGTACGCATGCGCGCCTCGGCACGTCCCCCGGCGGAATCAGTCACCTCGCCCCAAAGCAGGCAGTAGTTTCTCGCGCGTTTGTCCTCGTCCGGACCGCCCTCGGGAATGCGCGCGCTCGCAAAGCGCTGGACGGAACGCGCGCCCAGCAGCCAGCCAAGATAGCGCGTGGAATGGACGAACAGGCGCAAACTGGCCGGCGCAGCCATATACACTTCAATGTTGGGGATGCCGGTGGAGTAATAGGCGGATGCGATATCGCCCCAGGGGATCGTGATCCCAATCCGCTTCTCCTCCCCGAAATCGAGGCCTCGCTGCTTCCATGCCCCCGGCACGGGAACCAGCTTGCCGTTTTGCCGGACCATGCCGCTCTGAATAAGACTCTCGACCACGGTCTTCGCCGTGCCGTGCGAAGGGCCGCCGCGGCTGTAGAAACCCAGGGTGAGCGTCGTGGCCGTGGGGAGCTGCTGCTTCAGCCAAAGCGCCAGGCAGTCGCTCGGGACGACGTCAAAACCCACGCCCGGCATCAGCATGACGCCTGCCTCCCGCGCGGCGCGATCGCGGGCGGCCATGGCCTCGTAGACGGCAATCTCCCCGGTAATATCGGTGTAATGCACTTTCCGGCGCAGGCAGCCTTCCGCCATGGCGTCCGCCGTATGCGAGAAGGGGCCGGCGCAGTGAATGACCGCCTGCATGCCCTCAAGCCCGGAGTCCACGTCTTGGGGGCGGTTCAACGCGAAGGCCCGGCACTTTAGGCCCAGCGGCTCCGCCAGCGCCTTTAATTTGTCTGGGTTCCGTCCACCCAGCACCGGTTCCAGCCCATGTTTCAGCGTCTCGGCAATGATAAGGCGCCCAGTGTACCCATAAGCGCCATAGATCAGAATGAATGGATTCATCTTTTCTGTCGTCTCCGTGTATAGATCGTGCACGGGCCGGGTGTCATCGTTGCTGGAAGTCTCCCCGTTTTCCTGCGAATCGTCACTATAGACCGGGGGTCCCGCAACGTCAACGTAGGCGCGGCGGGGACGCCGCGTTTCCAGAACACTGTAGACCCTGCGTCCACAGGCACGAATTGCGCATCCTGGGCGGTTATTGATAAGATGAAATCAGACAAGAGGTAATCGATGGTGGCAGCGACGATGGACTCGAAAAACGACGCCTCGCAGCGTCCCGCGGCCGACATGACGATGATCGCTCAGAACATCGCCGAACCACA
>JACPGD010000320.1 GCA_016182645.1 Candidatus Hydrogenedentota bacterium
CACGCGGGGACGTCTTCCTCGGTGCTGACGTGGGACCACGATCATCTTGGCGACTGGCGTGCGTTCTGGAGCGCCTTTCAAATGGAAGGCGTCATTGCGGGCGCGGCTTTGCGCGGGCAGGCCAAGAAATCCGGCGCGGTGTGCAGTTCGTTTCGACTGGCGCCCGGGGAAGAATTCAACGTCGATTTCGTGCTCACGTGGTATTGCCCGCGCTTTAAGATTGCGGGCAGGCACTTGGGAAATGCCTACTGCAACCGCTATAAGAACGCGCTCGAAGTGGCCCAGGAAGCGCTGAAGAACATCGACTACTACTCGTCCTCCGTGGACGGCTGGCAGAAGCGGCTCCTGCTCTCGTCGCTCCCGCGCTGGCTCAGCTTCGGCCTGATGAACAGTTGTCATGTCTTCTCGACCAATACGCTCTACACGCGCGAGGGACAATTCGCCCTGATCGACAGTCCGGGAGATCCGCGGACGGCGCGCATGGATACACGTCTCCAGAATTCATTGGCAACATTGTTGTTCTTCCCCCGCCTCGAAGCCGCCGCCCTCCAGCAAGCGACCGGTCTTCTGTTGCCGGGCGATGAAGCCGTCTGGATCCAGCACCTGGGCGAGTTGTGTTTTCATCGGCCGGAAGCGGCCCCTGTCACCCAAGCCACCGCTATCTGCGTCAATCTTGTGTTAAGTGCATACCGCAACGTGATGTTTACGGGCAGTCTCGCGCGGGTCCAGGAAGTCTATCCACGGTTGCGGAAGTTGATCGTGGCGGTATTGTCCCAGGACACCAACGGCGACGCGCTTCCCAATCCCCTTGAGACACAGGATTCGGAAGGCCACTCGGTTCCCGGGCTCAGCAGCGAACTCGCGGGACTTTGGGTGTGCTCGTTGCGTGCGATGGGCGAGTTGGCCAGCCAGTTGCGCAATGCCAGCGACGTGGCGTGGTTCCAGCAGGCCTTTGACAAAGCGCAGGCCTCGTTTGAACGCTCGTTCTGGAATGAAGAACAAGGGTGGTACAACCATTTCGTTCCCGCGGTTTCCGGGGCCGATTCCGCCCTCGCGACCGCCTGCCATGTGGGCCAGTTGGCGGGGCAACAATACGCGGGATTCCTGGGCCTTGGGGACCTGTTCAACCCGCTGCACGTCCAGCGCGCCCTCGCCAGCATGGAACAATACCTCGCCCGGCCCTACGGGGTCGTTCAATGGCGCGGGCCAGAGAAGGGCGCGGATGAAGGCGCGGCACCGCACGCCGCGGGCAAGCGGGAGCACGAATGTCTCCTCGCGGATGCGGTCGTCAATTTCGATTCACTCCAAATTCACCAGGGCCGGCCAGAATCCGGGTACGGCACTTTGGAGAAGCATTTTACGCACCTGCGCCAAGGTCACGATTTGCGCTTTGACGTGCCTTGCGTGGTGAATATGGTCAACGCCGAAGAGACTGGCGCCCTCGACCGCCATGCCAGCTTACTGGCGCTCTGGTATGTGTTCTTCGCGATCCAGGGTTTCCGCTATCACGCGCCGCGCGAACAGATCGTGTTTACGCCGCGGCTGCCGAAGAACACGCACATGCTCAGCGTGCCCTTGTTCACCTCGTTTGCCCTGGGCTGGCTGCGGTTTGAAGAACGTCCCAATGCACCGTATGCCCTGCGTGTGCGCTTCCTTTTCGACAGCCCGATCATGGTGCGTTCGCTCGTCTTCCGTCTGCCGGACTTTGTGCGGCAGGTCCAGGTTTCTTGTGAACTTTCCACCGGCGAAATGAAAGTCACCCATGAAGTCACCCGGGGACGCGGCGAGACGCGGCTCTGCATTCAGACGTCCCGTTCCGTCAGCATCACGGGCGTGTTGTATGTGGATGTTTGGGAGGCCGCGCACGCCGGCGCGCGTTCGCCGCGCAAGGCGCGCTCATGAAGCTCTATGGCCTGACGGGGGGCATTGGCTCGGGCAAATCCGAGGCGGCCCGCCGTTTTCGGGAGCGAGGTATCCCGGTGATAGACGCCGACAAGATTGGGCATGAGGTCATCGCTCCCGGCGGCGCCGTGGAGGCTGAGGTCAAAGCGGCCTTTGGCGACGCTATCCTGACCGGGGGAAAGATCGATCGGGAAAAACTTGGCCGCGTCGCGTTCAATGACGCAGCCGCGCGCCGGACACTCAATCAACTTGTTCACCCGGTAATAATCGGAGAGGTGGCCCGGCATTGCGCCGGCCTATCCCAGCAGGGCCACGACATCGCTTTGGTGGAAGCAGCGTTGCTGTCAGAACACGGCCAGCGCGAGCCGTGGCTCACAGGCTTAATCCTGATTATTTGCGGCGAGCCCGAACGCATTCGACGCCTCGGGTTGCAACGCAGCCTGCGCCCGGAGGAAGCGCAAGCGCGGATGGCGGCGCAGCGGGACCCGGGCGAAAAAGTTGCGCTTGCGGACTGGGTCATAGAGAATGACGGCAGCCTTGAACACTTGTATGCGCAAGTGGACGGTGTGGCCGAGGTGCTCCATGGTAAAGCTGGCGGATCTTAACATCAGCCGATGCGTTCGATGCGGGAGGTTGTACAAGAGCGAGCCTGGCAAGGCCTGGTGCATGCGTTGCGCGGAACAACACGCACACCAGCCGCTCGTGGGGGCGCACGAAACCAGCAGCGATCCTGTGTTCAGCGAAGTGATTGACGAAGGCGCGTCGCCTGTGACGGCGCCGGCCAGCGCGCCGCTACCAGAATGGAAAACGCTGCCGAACGTCTGTGTCCGCTGTGAGACGCAGCCCGCGGTGGAAGGCAGTGATTTCTGTCTATTGTGCAATCTCGAGTTGTACAAAGCGCTGGGCGAGGCCGCCCATACGTTGTTCACGCGCATAGAGTGGCTGCCAGGGGGGGCCTTCAGATCATCGCAGGGGGTCCTCGCCACGTATCTCTCCACGAGCGAGCGCTTCACCTCGAGCCGCGTCCTGCCCTGGGACCGGACGCGGTGATCTGAGGACAGGTGCGCTATACTTACGCTTCCTTCCACCTGTGCCCAGCGACGCCTGGATGCCTGCGCTTCAACAAAGGACAGGGGAAACCTCTCATAAGGAAACGGCCACGCGTGTGCCGATGTGCCTGGAAAGTGCAGTAGTTGAATGAAGAAACGGCGGTTACAAATATTTCTCGGCCTGATGTTGGGGGCCGCGCTTCTGTGGTGGCTGTTTCGCGAGACGGAGTGGTCCAAGGTCTTCGCCGCGTTCCTCGACTGCGACTGGCGTTGGCTCATCGCGGCGGAGTTCTTTATCTTCCTCACCTTTTTCGCGCGGGTCCAACGCTGGAGCTACATCGTCCGGGCGGTGAAGCCTGTCTCCTGGCGGGCGTTGTTCAGCGCCACCCAGATTGGGTTCCTCGCCAATTTCACGCTGCCCGGACGCGTGGGTGAGTTCATTCGGGCCGTGGTGCTCGCGCGGTTGGCGGCCCTACCCATTTCTCAAGGCCTGGCGTTCGTGGCGCTTGACCGCGTCACCGACCTTTTTGGCCTGATCGCGATGATGTTGGTGGCGGCGGCCGCCTTCCAGCCTGCGGGTGACATCGTCCTTCCTGCCGAATTGAACGCGCCGGTCATACCTGCGGACGCGATCCGCACGACCACCGTGCTGACGCTCGTGGCGATGTTGGCCATCATCTTGGCGTTTGTGCTGCTTTACCTTAATCAACGGCTGGCACTTCGACTGAATGACGCGATTGTTGGTTCGGTCAGCCGCAAACTCGCTGCGCGTACGCATCAGATGCTCGAGCACTTCGCCGACGGCATGCATGTCTTTCGCTCGTGGAGCGACATGGGCCTTTCCATATTCTTTTCCTTGCTCACCTGGCTGATCGGCGCCGGCCATTTCACCTGCGTGCTTTTCGCCTTTGGCATGGCCCCGCCGTGGTACGCGCCCTTCGTGGTGATGGCGCTGCTTGCCATTGCCATCAGTCTGCCAAGCACTCCAGGATTTGTGGGGCTGTATCAGCTCGGCATCATCGGCGCGGTGCTCCTGACGATGCCCCAGGCCGACCTCGACGTCGCCAAGGCCGCGGCCATCCTGGCACACCTGATCAATCTGTTGACGGTGGTTGTGGTGGGGCTTTTTTGCCTGTACCGCGAGGGGTTCCACCTGGGCGAACTTCGCGGAAAGGGGAGTGGTGAAAGTTAGCGCCCCATCCCTGCAAATGCTCAAGCAAGCAAAGCGTTGCATCCGGCCCCGACACATCGTTTCACAGTGTCCGGCACAAAGGCCGGACGCTGCAGGTTGATCTCAGGGGACGCTTTGCATCTTTACCGTGGCGCCAGCAGAACAAAGGACTTCGCCGCCACAAAAGTGTCGATTTTGCCCTGTCGCACTTCATGTGTTGATCCGGGCTTGTAGTGGTCAGCGTAGGTCCTGCCTTCCAAAGCGTTCAGGCCGGTGAGTTGAAACCGAAGTGGATCCGGATTCTCATTTACCAGGAGCAGCCAGATTCCGGACGGCGCCTCCTTGGCCAAGACGATGGGATCGGATTCAATGGATCCGGCCATTTCGGCATACGCCGCGTTGATCTTCATGGTTGCGTCGGGTGCGGCAAGTACATCCTGTAGCTTGCTAAGATCCTGGACGACCGTCAACAGGTCCTGCCAGAAGGCGCTGTCCTTCTCGACTTTGAAGGTGCCCCAATAGAGCAAGCCGCGCGCGCCATGCGCGATGGCGTCGTAGGCCATGAAGCGTGTTTCCTCGAGGGTGGGCCGGCGCTTTTTCTGGCGTGATTCTTCACTCGGGTTTTCCTCCAGGTCGGCCCAGCCAAAGCCTTGCAGGACCATCCAGACGGGTTTGCCGGGAACGCCCGCCTGCATGCGGTCGGTATAGGCGCCAACCGCCGTGGTGGTTTGATCCGCCAGGTCCGAATGTCCGGAGTAGGGCGCACCGGGCACGGGATAAATGTCGCAGCCGGCGATGTCCGCGGCCGTCCCGTAGGCCAGCAATTGCGCGATTTGGTTGCGCGGGGCGTGATTCATCCAGACGGGATGGGCCGGATCGAGCGACTTCAGTAGGGTGTAGCCCGCGCGCATGCCTTCGAGCATCTTGGCGCTGCGCTCGGCCGCATTGGCCACGCCAAACCCCGCATGGGGCGGCTCGACGCCGAGCAGCTTCCAGGCGGCATCCGCGGCTGCTTCCGACGCCGCATAGTCGCCCACGTGCCGCAAGCGCTCGGACTCGGTGGCTTTTTCACGCGCCTGCTGGGCCGCCGCCGCGTCCGGATGCTCCGCAATCTTCTGCCGCAGTTGGCCCGGCTCCCGTTCCCACCGCGCCTGAATCGCGCTGTACCAGTTGTTCCAGAGTGCCTCGTCCGGCACCTCCCACACGATCAGCGCGGGATGCTTGCCTGACGATTGAGCCATCGCGGTTAAGGCGCGCTCGCGTTGTTCGCGCTCCTGGCTGAGGTCGATGTTCGCGCCCGTGTTGATCCAGGCATAGAGGCCGGCGGCGTGGAGTCGATCCAGCGCGGCAGCATCGGCCGCGCTGTAAACCAGATTGAAGCCCGCTTCCTTCACTGCGCGCAGGACGGCATCGTCCTGAGGATTTTCGTACAGCCCCAGAACGAACGTCCGCTTGCCATCAACAACGAGCATTCGATCATCCGCGATGGTGACGGTGGCGGCTTGAGCCGATGCTGCAAACAGGATGACCATGCAGCCGGTAAATTTCGAGAGAACGCAAGCGGCGGAAGACATAAGAGACACTCCTTCGTTGGATGAACGCAACCCCCTGTTGGCTTCACGGCACATTGTAGTGGTTTTGACAGCGAAGAGCACTCTTGCAATTGAGCGCGCTGGCGAATTCTTGACATCGGGAAGCCCGATGCCTAGAATCGCGGCCATTCAATCGAACCAGAATCCAAGGGAGAAAACCGCCATGAAGCGGATTGCGTTTGTTCTTGTGGCCCTGGCCGCGGCCGTGGCCGGGCCGGGCTTGCAGCATATGACTTCGGCGCAGAGTGACGCCGAATTGGAACAACTCGCGCGAGGGCGCTACCTGGTGGAGGACGTGGCCCAGTGCATCCAATGCCACTCGCCACGGGACACCAACGGCAACCTGATCCAGAGCAAATTGTTGCAGGGGGCGCCGATTCCGGTGACTTCGCCGTTTCCCACGAAGCCGTTTGCCGAGCGGGCGCCGAACTTGGCGGGTCTGGCGGGTTTCGGGGCGGAAGGCGTGAAGCATCTGCTCACGACCGGCAAGGTGAAGCGCACTGGTCAGCCGCCCTCTGCCCCGATGCCTCCCTTCCGGATGAACAATGAGGATGCGGATTCGGTGGTGGCGTATTTGGTTTCATTGCGGAAGGCGAGTTAGCCGGGCAAAGGCCGAAGAAGCAAAGGGCAAAGGCCGAAAAGGACTTAAGGAACCGAAAGGGCGTTTGCCGGGAGCGAATGCCTGCCTGTTGCGGGGGCTCTGTAACTATTCAGTGACGGGCGCCTGTCCTCTCCCGTTTCAAACGGGAGCTACGTAGGTCCCATTTTCGATGGGAGTTTAATGTGCTAACCCCTGCCCGTCCCTACCTTGACTGAATCCTTACGGGGAGCTGCATTTTCTGCTTGACAGGGGGGGAGCGTTGTGGTAAATTGTCAATCAATCCGCTAGGAAATATTCGGAATGTTGAGTTCGAGAGCGCGATATGGCCTGAAGGCCATGGCCATCTTGGGAAGGCGATACAGTGAGGGGCATCTGGTGCCGGTGGAGGCCATCGCCGAGGAGCACAATATTCCGGTCAAATTCCTGGAGGCAACGTTGACCCAACTGCGGAAGCGCGGCCTGCTCAAGAGCCGGCGTGGTCCGGCAGGCGGGTATGCGCTGACGCGGCCCCCGGACAAGATTTCGCTGGCCGAGGTCATTCGCACGCTGGATGGGCCGTTTGCGCCGACGCCGTGTGCACGGACGAGGGAACCGCAGCGGTGTGCGAGGACATGGAGACCTGCGCGATCCGGCCGTTCATGCGCCAAGTGCGCGACGTGATGGCGGGGGTGCTGGAGAACCGGAGTGTTGCGGATCTGATGCGCATGGCCAGGTGAGTAGGAGATGGAGTGGGCGCCGGTGGCGGGGATTCTTTGGGGCAAGAAAGTCTATAAAGCCGGTAGGAATACAAGCAATTATAGTGCGCAGGAACGAAGGATGCACCCTATGCCAAACACACAACACGCCCCCGCCAGGGAATCGGATGTCGAGCATATCTGGGAGCAGATCCGCCAGGCGGTTGGGAGCCTGAAATTTGGGACGGTGGAGATCACCGTGCATGACTCGCGCGTGGTGCAGTTGGAGCGGAAGGAGAAGCTGGAGCGGAAGGAGAAGCTTCGCTTTCAGCAGCGTTGACGTCTTTTGGCCCAGCCGGAACCCGGCGGGCTTGTACGATAGCCAGTGAACGAGGAAGTTCGACCGGACGACCGGAGATCTCCTGGACAAAGGGAGATCGGGTAATGAAAGGACGAAGAGGGTTGGCCGCTGTGGGGGTGGCCGCGGTAATTCTGTTGGGCGCCGCCTTGCCGGTTGCGGCCCAGGGGGCGGAAGGCGAGAGCGGGCCGCCGGCCACACAGGTGCAGCTTGATGAACTCAGGCAGCAGATTTACGAACTGAACAAGGCGCTGCGCCAGATCGAGGTGCAGGTTGAGGAGGACAAGAAGGCCGCGGAAGACAAGGCGAAGAAGACGCCGATAGTCGCCGCGGGGACGGACGGGTTCTCGTTGACCTCGCCGGACAAAGCCTTCCAACTACGCGTGGGGGGGCGTATCGCCTACGATGTCGCCTTCTTTGACCAGGACCGGGAATTGAAGCGGGCCGTGGGCGATGAGCAGGACGGGATCGGGTTCCGCTATGCGCGGCTGCGTCTCCAAGGCGCCGTCTGGGACAACGTTTCCTTTCAGTTCGAGATAGATTTCGCCGGGGACACGGGGGCGGATTCGCCCATCTTTCGAGATGCCTACCTGCAGTTGGACAAGGTCCCTTATGGCATCGGGGACGGCGCGTCCCTGCGCGTGGGCCACTTCCGGGAACCGTACAGCCTGGAAGAACTGACCCCTATACCGTACCGGACGTTTAATGAACGGTCGCTGGGGAACGTGTTCGTGCCGGGCCGCAACGCAGGCATTCAAGTCAGCGATGCATTCTTCGGTGAGCCCAAGAAGGAGCGGCTGACCCTGACCTTGGGCGCGTTCAAGGTCACGGACGACTTACCCAGCGTGAACGATTCCGATGAGGATCAGGGCTATACGCTCACGGGCCGTGTCACGGGCCTGCCGTGGTACGCGGACGATGGGCGAAAACTATTGCACCTGGGGTTGGCCTACAGCCGGCGGAATCCGGACGGCGCGCGCATGCCGTATGCGCTGCGTCCCGAAACCCGCTTGTCCATGTTTCGTTATGTCGATGTGGATGCGGCGCCCGCGGGCTTCCGCCTGATCGATGCCCGCGCGGATGACGTGAACCTGCTTGGGGCGGAAGCAGCCCTGGTCTATGGACCGTTCTCTATCCAGGGTGAGTATTTCCTCACGGACGTGGACACGACTATCGGGGGCGATGTCCAGTTCAGCGGGTGGTATGCGCAGGCCACGTATTTCCTGACGGGTGAACACCGGCCCTACCGGCACGCGGACGGCGTCTTCGGCCGTATCGTCCCCAACAAGAGCCTGGGCTGGAAAGCCAAAGACGGCTGGGGGGCGTGGGAGGTGACCACGCGCTATTCGAGCGTGAACCTCGAAGATGGCCCGATCCAGGCGGGCACACAAGACGCCGTAACCCTGGGGCTGAACTGGTACCTGAATCCGAACGCGCGCATTACCTGGAATTACACGTACAACACGGTCGACACGTGGCGGTACGACGGCAATTTCGGTGTGCTCCAGACGCGATTCCAACTGGAATTCTGAGATTCGATGCTCGTGAAACTTCAACCGGAACCAACATCAAGAAACGATAGAACGGAGAACAACACCATGTCACACCTACGCACCCTCAGCCGCAAATCTGTGCTCCGCGCGGAGTCCCTCCTGGTCATGCAACAGAAGGTGGCGATCTTCGCGGCCTTCTCCGCGGCTTTGAACGTGCTGGGCCAGGCGATTGGTACCTGGCAGGACCTGCAGAACACGGATGACGGCGGCGACGAATAGAAACAGCAGCAACAGGGACAAGAAGGACGACAAGAATAAAGCTGGGTGGCCACCCCAAAGTCTGATCGCTTGGGGGTGCCACCCCGGCGTTTGGAAAGGATCGTAAATCATGTTGAGGATCACACTTAGAACTAGGGGTGCGCTGCTCATTGCGGTGAGCGCCTTACTTGGTGCGTTCGGCGCGAGCGCCCAGACTGAATTGCTAAATGTCTCGTATGACCCGACACGCGAGTTGTACCAGGAGTACAACAAGGTGTTCGCGGCGCATTGGAAGGAGACCACCGGAAAGGACTTGATCCTCCAACAATCTCACGGCGGTTCCGGCAAGCAGGCGCGGGGCGTGATCGATGGGCTGGAAGCGGACGTGGTGACGCTGGCGCTGGCCTATGACATCGACGCCATCGCCGAAAAAGGGAACCTGCTGCCGAATGACTGGCAACAGCGCTTGCCCAACAACAGCAGTCCGTACACTTCGACCATCGTGTTCCTTGTGCGCAAAGGAAATCCCAAGAATATCAAGGACTGGGGTGATTTGGTGCAGCCGGGGATCGAAGTGATCACGCCCAACCCGAAGACCTCGGGTGGCGCGCGTTGGAACTACCTGGCGGCCTGGGCCTACGCGCTGAAAAAGGAACTCGGCAGCTTCAATCCCGTCACCAAAGAGCCGGAGGGCGAGGCCGTCCACAAGGCCGAAGCGGCGGCACAGGCGTTCGTGACGGCCCTCTTCAAGAATGTGCCGGTATTGGATTCTGGCGCGCGCGGTGCGACCAATACTTTCGTGCAGCGCGGCATCGGCGACGTGTTGCTGGCGTGGGAGAACGAAGCGTTTCTCGCCGTCAATGAACTCGGACCGGAGAAGGTGGATATCGTCGTGCCTTCGCTGAGCGTGCTGGCGGAGCCGCCGGTGGCGGTAGTGGACTATTGGGTGAAGAAACATAAGACCCAGGAAGTGGCGAAAGCTTACTTAGAGTACCTCTATTCCCCGGAGGGCCAGCGGTTGGCCGCCAGACATTATTACCGCCCGTCGCTTCCCGAGCATGCCGACCCCGAAGATCTGAAGCGGTTTCCGCCCCTGGAACTGGTGACTATCGATGGTGTCTTCGGTGGTTGGGCGAAGGCCCAGAAGCGCCACTTCGACGACGGCGGCGTGTTTGACCAGATCTACACGAGATAGGAGGGAGATTGTTGTCCATCACGTCCATTGAGTCCATCAAGTCCATTCAAGGCTACGAAGAAATCGCCGGATGAATATCCTGAGGAAAGAATACAGCGTCTTGCCGGGGTTTGGGTTGACGATGGGGTTCACGGTGGCGTACCTGGGCCTCATCGTGCTCATACCGCTCGCAAGTTTGTTCCTGCGAACGGCGCAGTTGAGCCTTCCGGCGTTCTGGGCGGTCATTACAGACCCGCGGGCGATGGCCTCGTACAAACTCAGTTTTGGCGCGTCCCTGATGGGGGCAACCATAAATGCATTTTTCGGTTTCATCGTGGCGTGGGTCTTGGTCCGGTATCAGTTTCCGCTTCAGCGGCTGGTGGATGCCCTGATCGATCTGCCATTCGCCCTGCCGACGGCAGTGTCGGGTATTGCGCTCACCACCATTTACGCCCGAAACGGCTGGGTGGGGCAATACCTGGAGCCCTCGGGCATCAAAGTCGCTTTCGCACCCTTGGGCGTCATTGTGGCGCTGACCTTCATTGGCCTGCCCTTTGTGGTCAGGACGCTGCAACCGGCGTTGGCGGAACTCGAACTCGAGTACGAAGAAGCCGCGACGAGTCTTGGCGCGTCGCGCTGGAAGGTGTTTGCGCGCGTCATTCTGCCTCAACTGTATCCGGCGCTGGCGACGGGTTTCGCCATGGCCTTTGCGCGGGCCTTGGGCGAATATGGCTCGGTCGTCTTCATTTCCGGGAATATGCCCATGAAAACGGAGATTTCGCCGCTGCTCATCATCACGAAGCTGGAGCAATACGACTACAGCGGCGCGACGGCCATTGCGGTGGTGATGTTGGTGGCGTCGTTTGGCATTCTGCTGTTCATCAACGTGCTCCAGTGGTGGAGTACTTTCCGCTATCACGGAGGAGGGGCCTGAACATGTCTGGCATTTTGGCAGGCACGGGCGCCGTCGCCATTCGGACCAAGAGCCGGGGCGCCCTGCGCGAGCCCTGGCCGGTGCGCGCTCTCCTGTTGACCTTGACGTTCGTCTTTCTTGGCGGGTTCCTGGTGCTGCCGCTGGTGGCGGTCTTCGTGGAGGCATTTCGCAAGGGCTTGGGCGCGTATGTGGCCAGCATTTCCGACCCATTCGCGCTCGCGGCGATCAAGCTGACGCTGTTGGCCGCGGCCATTGCGGTGCCGGTGAACGTAGTCTTTGGCTTGATTGCGGCCTGGGCGGTGGCCAAATTTCAATTTCGCGGAAAGAACCTGCTTATCACGCTCATCGACTTGCCGTTCAGCGTGTCACCGGTCATTTCCGGCCTCATTTACGTCCTTATGTTTGGCATGCAAGGGTGGTTCGGCCCGTGGCTGGCGGAGCACGATCTGAAAATCATTTTTGCAACGCCCGGCATTGTGCTGGCCACGGTGTTTGTCACGTTTCCATTCGTCGCGCGGG
>JACPGD010000321.1:0-3165 GCA_016182645.1 Candidatus Hydrogenedentota bacterium
CTGGGTCAAGTCGCCGCTGCCGTCATAGGCGTATTCCCAGCGTTCGTAATTGGTCGCGTCAAGATAGAAATCCTTGTAGCGGGATTTCTGCGTGCTGCTGTCCACGGGCGTGTGCACGAGCTTGCTGAGTTGGGTCTGGCCATCCCAGTTGGTGATGGTGCAGACGTCGCTGCTCAGGTTGCGATCATAAACCGTTTTCAAGCCGGCGGCGTTGGTCAGTTCAATCTTGTAGGCTTCGTCGGCGTCATCGGGATTAGTGTCATAGTACCAGGTGAACGCGGTACTGTTGCCGCGCTTGTCCGTGACCTGGCTGATGTAGCGGGACGCTGTGATGCCTTGGGCCGAGCCATAGGCGTACGTCACGGTCTCATCGTCGTTATCGGTCACGGTCGTGATTTCGTTCGAGGTGTAGGCGAATTGAACGTCCTGAAGCAGCGTCGTCGTCTGGTTTTCGGTCTTCTTGAGTTCCACCTTGGTTAGTAGACCATTGGTGTAGGTAAAGACGAGGTGCTGCAAATCGCCCGCGGGGCCGGAGACCTTGGTCAGCTTGCCGGTAGCCACGTCCTGATTATCGTAGGTCAGGGTAATGTCATTGCCGCTGGAATCCAGGATGGATTCAAGGCGGGCGTAGCGGTTGGCGTCGCTGGTGGGCACGGAGAATTGGTAGGTAATGCTTTCCCGAATCACCAGGGTGTAAGTGCCGTTCTGGTTGCGCGTCAGTTTGTCGCGGCGTGTGGCCGTCGAGCCATCGGCGTCGCGCTCGTAGTCGCTAGTCGTTCCAATGCGGTCGAAGCGCCGGACGCTGCCGGAGGCATCGACCCACAGGACATAGGACGGCGGCGTGCCGGTGCTGGTCAGGAGGAACGTGTTGTAGTTGTGGGTCCAGCCTTTGCCCAGCTTCTGCCAGGGCTGGCTGGTCCCGTTGAATTCACCGCGGTTAAAGCCCTTGCTGTTGCGATAGGTGCGGGTAAAGTTTAATTTTAGGGCCCCGTCGAGTTGGAGATGCAGATCGGTCTCCGTGAAGCGGAGGGAGGTGTCAAAGGTGTTGACGACCGGGTGTACGCCGGGACTGGACACACCGGTATGAGCGGTCGGACTTTTTGGGGTGCCTGGGAGTCCGGATGGCGCTCCCACCGCCTGAGATGGCGGGTCGCACGCCGTGAATTCGCCGCAGCCCGGCGGTGGTCCACCGCCGTCATCGCCAGGGGGTGGCGGCGGTGGAGGGCCGTCGCACGGACAATCGCAGCATGGCTCGCCATCGCACTCCTCGTCTGGGTCGGGAGAGCCATAGCCGTCCGCGCCTTTGAGGAAATCGAGAAGGGCCGCGGGCACGGCGGCCAGCTCGGGGCCGGGGGCGGTGACCAGGGCCACGCCGGACCAGCGGGCGGACAATGCGGCCTCAGGCAGGTCGGAGGTTCGTCCATTGTCGGACACGGTCATCATGCCGTTTTCGGCGCGCTCGACTAGCAGGAAGTGGTCGCCATCCACATAGGCGATGAAGGGCGGGGTGAGATCGTCAAAGCGCGTGGCTTCAACGGCGGTGAGGGGGAGGCCCTTTTGTTTCGCGGCGTTGAGGAGGCCGGCGACGCTGGTGCCGTTGGTGGTCGTACCGGCAAGTTGGGCGAGTTCCTCGACGGTGGCGGGGGCGCCGGAGAGTTCGAGCAGGCGTTGCAAGGCTTTGGGGCCGCAGAGGGAGGAAGTCTGGAGTCTGGTCTCGCCGCGGCGGACTGGAGTCTGGAGGAACTGCGGATCGCTGCTGGCGAGTTGTTCGCCTTGGCCGGGGGGGCGGCGGTCGGCGACGGGCTGGACGGCGGCGAGGTTGGCCGAGATATAGGCGAGGGTATCGGCGGCGGCGTTGGCTTCGGGCGTGTTCGGGAAGCGCTGGAGAATCTGTTCGAAGATAAGCGTGGCGCCGTCGTAGTCGCCCGCGCGCAGATAAATGCCGCCAAGTTCGCGCAAGGCGCGGCGGGTTTGATTGCCGTTGGGGTATTTTTCGACGAAGGCCCAGAAGGCGTCGCTCGCGCCTTCGAGGCTGTACTTGTTCATGGCCTGGAGGACGCGGGCGCGCGTGAATTCCAGGCGCTCCTTGTCGACCTGCGGATAGGTGTAGGGCAGGACGGTGTCGATGGCGGCGAGGGCTTCGTCGTTGCGGTCGAGGTACATGTAGTTGACCGCGGCGAAGAAGCCGATCAGGCCCTTGAGCCACGGGGCGATGTCATTGCGGGCGCAGAGTTCCGGCAGCGCGATTTCGCTGGCGGCCTGGACCGCTTCCGCGCGGGCCAAGAGCGCTTCCGCGGTCTTGTTGAAATGGCGCAACTGGTGGACGCCCAGGACGCCATAGCCCGCCAGCCGCAGCACCGGCGACGACGCGGACGCCAAGACATTCTCCAATTCCGCCATCGCCTCGGTGTGGGCCTGCGGTGATATCGCGTGCGCGGTCTGGAGCCAGTACTCGGTCGAGGAAATCTGGTAGAGGCTGTCCGGTTCTTCAAGCGTGAAGCGGCGGGCCGTTTCGAGGGCGCGGCCTTGAAGATGGCTGATCGTCTGCTGCACCTGCTGATCCGCGGAGGCGTCCGCGGCTTCGCGCGCTTCGCCGCCGACGGCTTCTTCCAGCGCGGTGTTGTAGAAGCTCATCAGCGCATGCTTGGCGTCGGCATTGAGCGTTTCCCAGGCGGGAACGCGCGCTTCCAGCGCCTGCATCTGCGCGTCCGTGAGCGCGCCTTGACCATAGGCCGCGCCGATGGCGGTGAACTCGCGCTCGGCCTCGTCGGCCTCGCGCGTGCCGGCGAAATCCCGCGTGATGGCGAGAAAGGCCTCGCCTGCGGCGGGCCAATCGCCCGATGACTTGCTCTGCGCGGCTGTGTCCATCGCGGCAGCAGCAGGGGCGCCACCGGAGGCTTGCTCGACCAGGGGCCGGGTGTCTTCCGGGGTGTATTGGGCGGGGAGCAGGCCGGAGAACATGAAGGCGGGATCGGGGAGGAAGGTGCGGAGGTATTGAAGGAATTCGCGCTTGTAGGCGACGCGCTGGGGTTGGGTGGTTCCGAGTTCCCCATGCCCTGCGCCGAAGACGGCGCTGGGCATGCCACCCGGGGAGGGGTCAACGAGCGTGAGCATGGGCGCGGTTAGCGGCGGTGGGATCGTACCCCCCCCCCCCCCCCCCCCCCC
>JACPGD010000321.1:3194-11340 GCA_016182645.1 Candidatus Hydrogenedentota bacterium
CCCCCCCCCCCCCCCCCCCCGGCGTACACCGTCGTACACAGAAGCGCCATCACGGTGAAGAGCGAAGTGGTGCGCGTGGCGACCGAGAAGGAAGAACGTTCCATCTTAACCCCCTGTTCCTCCGGGAGACCGGACTGTCTTGGAAGTCCATAGAAAGATGAAAGCAGATTCGACACCGATTGTCAAGAACTATTTTTTTGCTCTCCTGCATCCTTTCGTAAAGTGGTACAGGCAGTGCTGTTATGGTTAGCGCAGAGGCGGTGATTGCTTCACTTCTGATGATCGCTCTCCCATAACCATTCAGTGTCGGATGGGCCACGAATGTAGCTCCCATTTGCAATGGGAGCTTCCCAAGCACTCGCTCCCATTGCAAATGGGAGCTACGGCAGGATTCCACTCATCACTGTATGGTTACGCTCTCCCGGCACTGGACATTCAGACGCGCGGACGCTAGATTGCTGGGGCGCCCTTATTGCTTCAAAAGTTCAGGAGGTCCGAGATTTGTCCGGCGGTGCTGCGATCAAAGCCATTCTCTTCATGGGCGTGCTGGTATTCCTGGTGCTCGCGCTGACCTCCATTGGACTGAAGAAAGGTCTCAAGCCCAACCCGCGCGAGCGGGTCGCCATCCGACAAAAATACTCCCCCTTCGATTCGACGCGCGCCTACAAGGATCTGGAACGCATGGTGGCGCTAGGCCCGCGCATCACCGGCTCGGAAGCGGCCGCGCAGACGCGTGAACTACTCAAGGGCGACCTATCCAGAGCGGGACTGCGCACGTGGGAACACAGCTTCGATGCCCAGACCCCCGCCGGCCCGCGAAAGATGGTGAACCTCGTGGCCGTCGTGGAAGGATCGCGGCCCGGCGTCATCCTGTTTGGCGCCCACTACGACACCAAGCAACTGCCCGGAAGTGCCTCTTGTGCCGGTGCGAACGACGGCGGTTCAACCACGGCCTGGCTCCTCGAATGGGCACGCGCCCTCGGGGCAAAACGCGAAGGACGGTCGCTCTGGTTGGTCTGGTTCGACGGCGAAGAATCATTTGGCGAATGGTCGGAAACCGACAGTCTCTACGGCAGCCGGGCCTTCGTCGAGCACCTGAAGAGCACCGGCGAGTTGGAACAGATTCACGCCATGATCAATCTCGAAATGATCGGCGACTGTTATCTGCGGATCATGCGCGATATGGAAGCGCCGGAGTGGCTGGCGGGCACGGTCTGGGACACGGCGGAGCGCCTGGGCTACGGCGCTCATTTCTCGAACCTGGGCCGCGACATTGAAGACGACCACCTGCCCTTCCGTCGGACGAACGTCCCCGCATTGTTGCTGATCGATTTTGTCTACGGCGGCAGCGTGCTGGATCACAAGAGAAACTGGCATACAGATCAGGATACCCTCGATAAAGTCTGTCCGGAGAGTTTGCAGGCCCTCGCCGATGTCCTTTATCATGCGCTACCGGCCATTGACGGCCATTTGGACTCGTTGGGGACGCCTCGTTCATGAGTCAGTCGCTGCGCAATGACATGCCGTGGCTCTCGCAGGCCTCCGCGGAAGAACTGCGGCGCACGGTGGAAGCCCTCTACCATGTCCACAGCCTCATCGCCGCCATCACCGATCTCGACACGCTCTTGCTGCGTATCGCGGAGGAGAGCCGCCAAGTTGCGCGTGCGGAGGCGTCCTCCGTCATGCTCTACAATCCGGCGACGGACGAATTGTACTTCCAGGTCGCCATCGGCACCTCCGGCGACCAGGAAAAGCTGAAACAGACAGTGCGCCTCAAATTAGGCCAGGGCATCGCGGGGGCCACCGCTGCGACCCGGCAATCCATCCACGTGAAAGACGTACGCACGGATCCGCGGTTCTATGCCGGCGCCGACGCCGCCAGCGACTTCCGCACCCGCAACCTGCTCGCCGTGCCCATGGTCGACCGGGACAACCTGGTGGGCGTGCTCGAGGTAGTGAACAAAGTGGGGGCGGACGAATTCACAACGCTCGATAGACACGCACTCGAGATGTTCAGCGCCCTCGCGGCGTCCTCCGTCACCAACGCCCGCTTGATCGAAGAACAAATCCGCACCGAACGGCTCGCCGCCATCGGGCAAGCCGTCACCGGTTTGTCCCACTACACGAAAAACATTGTGACCGGCCTGAACAGCAGCGCCGATCTCATTGACATGGGACTCCAATCCAATAACCTTGACGTGCTCCAGAGGACTTGGCCGGCCTTTCGCCGCAGCACCAAGCGCATCTCCAACTTTGTCCAGGACATGCTCTCTTTCTCCAAGCCGCGCGTACCCGTGCGCGAACGCTTCGAGGTGGCGTCCCTCATTGAAGAGGCCAAGGACACGTTCGGAGAACTTTTTGCCCGGAAGAACGTGCACCTGGATATTGACACAACCGCCGTGAATGCGCCTATTTATGTTGACGGCCAGGCCATTTATCGTTGCTTGCTCAATTTACTCACCAACGCCGCTGATGCCGTCCCGCGGGAAGGCGGCCGAATTCGGGTACAGGCGGCAACCCTCCCCGAGGGGGCCGTGGAAATCATCGTGAGTGATAATGGACACGGCGTGCTGCCAGAACACCGCGACCGCATCTTCGATCCCTTCTTCTCCACGAAAGGCTCGCAGGGGACCGGCCTCGGCCTGGCAGTGACCGCGAAAGTGGTGCGGGAGCATGGGGGCGAGATTCACCTGGTGGAAACTTCACCCAGCGGAGCGACGTTTCGGATGATGCTGCCGCGTCACGCTCCGCCGCGAGAAAGCATGCTGGCCTATGAAGTCGTTGCGTGACATCGAGTATATTGGATGGGGCTTTTGGATTGGGCTGTTCGTGGTGCTTGCCGGCCCTTTTGGCTATTTGTCCTATCGGCTCACTTACGAAACCGCCACCGTGTCGGTTCGCGTCGGTTTTGGCATCTTCCTGGCCGCCGCGGCTTCCGCGTTTATTACCTTTGTGATCAATGACTTGCTCCACCGCCGCAATGTGCGCCACCTCGCCGTGAAGCGCAAGGAAGTACGCAAAGAACGCCGCAAGAAACGCAAGAAGTCGTAAATCCGTGGTATACTTTTCAACGTGAGCATGCCTCAGACTGAAGAAAAGCGCAGCGTCGACACCGTGCGTATGTGGGAAATCGCGCGCTATGTCGAGGCGCACCCCGACAATTACGAGCAGCGCTGGCGGCTGGCCAAGAAACTCTACGCCGCCTGGGAATACCGCCTCGCCGTGGAGCACCTGCAAGTCCTCAAGAAGGAATGGCGGCGCAAGCTGAACGTCGTCCGCTATTTGTCCGCAACGTACTACCGTCTCGGCCGCTACGACGAAGCGATCCAGGAACTGCGGGAGGCGATCCAATTCTGGCCCAAGGAATTGGGCCTCCGCGAACAACTCGCCCGCGTGCTCGAGGTCGCGGGACGCCGCGAAGAAGCGGCCGGCGCCTGGCAGGGCATCCAAGAACTGCAACCGGAGCATCCGCTGGCGAACAGCGCTGTCCGCCGCCTTCAATTGCCTGCCCCGAAATCACCGGAAGAAGACCTGCATATCGGCGAGAGCGACAGCGGGATCAACCTGAGTCCCGGGCAAATCTGCCCAAGTTGCGGCGCACAGAATAGCGACGACTTCGACCGCTGCTGGCAGTGCCATTCGGTACTCTATGGCGGAGCGGCCCCGCTAAGCTCAACGCCCCGCCCGGGCCGCGATATTCAACAGGTGCTGGGCATGTCCTTCGAGACAGCCCGGCTGGTCGGCAGCCTAACGGCAGTCTGTTTGCTCACCTTGTGCGTATACTTCTCCTTGAGATTGCTATTCGCCTGGCATGCAGCCGCCCAGGAGCCGGTCGTGCGAACGATCGTTCAGTTGTATAACGAGCAACTGGGACTCTCGCGCGTAATCACCGGCATCGTGGCCGTGCTCTTCTGGCCGCTCATGCTTTCGCTGGGCGTCCGGATCGCCAAGCCCAATCGCGGTATTTCCGGTTCAATGTTGACGCTGGCAGGCCTTATTCTGGGCGCGGCGGCCTTCCTCGCCACGGCACTCCCCCTCGGTGCGTTGACGTTTGCCCCATTAGTCCCCGTGGCCCTCTCCCTGCCGGTCCTCGTGTGGGTTGCCGGTCTCGACTTTCCGCGCGCGCTTGTGGCGTGGCTGTCCCATCTCTGCTTTATGGTCCCGCTGCTCTTGTTCGCCTTCTGCATGGCTGAGTACGTCCAAATTGACGCCATCTTCAACCCCCTGAGTGACCTACCCGCCCTGCGCCACCACGCCGCTGCGCGCCAAGGCGATGCCGAAGAAGGCGCCTTCACCTTTCCAGGCACTGTACTCCCCTTCGAGGCCAGCGGCGTCACCTGGGAATCGACAGGTTCGCCCTGGCTGGATCGGCGTGCCGGGCAAACACGTTTTGCCGTGGCGACCCCCGTCGCCGACCCGGCCTTCAAGTTTGAGATTCAGGATTCAGCCGGCACCCGCGTGTACGATGACGTCCGGTCTCCCCAACACACGCGCGATTTTCTGGTCAAACCAGGCGACGTCTACGACATTCTCGTGCGCGGCCCGGCAGGTTCTCCGGTCACCGTCAGCGCCACGGGCTTCTTAAGAATCGAGAAATAGGGTAGCCGCTGCTCTGGTGGTTCGTTGCCCTCCTTTCCTCCCATACTTCCCATTTTTCCTGACCCTTCCAGACTCACTCCATGCCGCGACGCTGCACACGCCCCAGCACAGACGCCGCCAGGCCCAGAAGAAACAGATCACCCAAGACCTGCCGCAGGTTGAAGGGCTGATCCGACTTCAGGCAATCGCAGCAGAAGAGTCCCTCACATTCGCCTTCGCCTTCACCCTCTCCTTCTCCTTCTCCTTCGCCCTCACCTTCGCCCTCGCCTTCACCCTCTCCTTCACCCTCACCCTCTCCTTCACCCTCACCCTCACCCTCTCCTTCGCCCTCACCCTCACCCTCGCCCTCACCTTCGCCCTCGCCTTCACCCTCACCTTCGCCTTCACCTTCACCTTCACCCTCGCCGACGGGGCTAAGGGCGAAAGTCAGGGCGGACAGTGCGCCGGATGCCAGGGTCACGTCCCGATTCGCGCTCACGTAACCCTCCGCGGACACACTGACGTTGTATTCCCCTTCGGTAACCACAGGGAAGCTATAGAGACCCCCTTCGTTCTCTGTTACTGGATCGTAGGAACTGATTTGGAGATCCACCGCCGCATCCAGAACTGGCCCTTGCGTGGCACTGTTACGAACGGTGCAGAAAAGGCTTGACGCCAGGATGGATGCGCCCGAACCGAGGAAAGGCACGAAATCGCCCGGCCCTGAAATCGCCGCGTCAATAAGCTCGGGATCCTCCAGGCCCCAGTCGTTGAATTCCATCTTGATTTCACCGCGCTCATTGATGATGGCCTTGTTGTCAAAAGAACTCAGTTCAAAGTGATTGTAGCCAATCGTTGGATCGGTCTCGTCGCCCAACTCATTGGCCTTGCCGGCATTCAACGCGTGAATAAACAATCCCGCGAAGGACGCATTCTCAAAGGTGCAGTGACGGATCTTGGGAAGCTCATCATAGATATGCGCGCCCACGCTCAGACTCGTGAAGGTGGAGTCTTCAATAATGCTTGCCGCGGAAAGCCCTCCATCAAGCATCATGCCCACCTCCAGCCGTTCCGGACTCCCCCGGAAGATCACGCCGGAGATCAGCATGTTCGCGCCAACGGCCTTTGTCGGTTCACCGGAAAGGTCCAGCAGCACGGCGTCGGGGCCGGAAGGATTGAGTTCGAGGTTGATCAGCGCGCTGTCCGTCGCTCCCTTGATACTCCCTTGAATCACCACCGCGCCCACACCGCGCAAAGTCACAGAAGGTTCCAGGAAAACAAGGCCCTCATCATAAGTTCCTTCATTAATCAGGATTTGCGCGGGATCGCCCGCGCTGGCCGTCACCATCAGCAGCGCAAAGTTGATCGTGCGCCAAGGAATATCCGCCGTGCCGCCAAAGGGGAAATCGAAACCATTCTGGGCCACAAAGAACGTGCGGCGCGGACTGCTCGGATCCAGGGGGTTGCTGTTCCGAAGGGATTCCTGAAGGTTCACCAGCGCATCGCCGTCATCGTCGTTCGCCGCGTCCGCTGGATTCAATGGATCGAGCGGCGGCGAGAAACGAAGCTCATAGTCGTCCGCCATGCCGTCACCGTCCGTATCCGTGCTGGCAGGGTCCAGGCCCAAGGCCGTCTCGGCCGCGTCGCCCAGTCCGTCCCCGTCGGTATCAACGGGCGTCTCCAGGATGTCGGCTGGAAAGCCAAAGGCCGAGGTGTTTCCCGAGACAGGATCGGTCGCTGTCCCCACCAGGCGCTGTCCCTGGAAGGGCTGGACCACGAATGCGGTGACGAAGTCCCCGTTCGCGTCGGCAGCGACACTATCGACAAAGGTCTTCCCCTGGAACCCGGCATCCACGAACAATTCAACAATACTATTCGCCTGCGCTGTCCCTTGAATGGGGTCGAGACCGGTGAGGGTCGGCGCGGGCATGTCCCCGTTGCCCCCATTCTCCAGGAGGATGCCTGGATTAACGTTGTCGAAAATGGAATTCCGTGTAATCCGATTGCCCGTCGCGGCGGCCCCATCGATCGTGATGCCCGGCCCGCCGTTGCCGCCAATGACGTTGCCTTCGCCCAAGCCCTCACCGCCGATGGTCACCGCGGAAGTCTCGAGGATCTTAATGCCGCCGATGCCATTGCCGACGCCAATCTGCCGGTCAAAATCGACGCCAATAAAGTTCCCCTGAAGGACGACATTCGCCGCACCCGTGGCCGTGATGTTGATCCCAAAACCGGAATTGCCCGAAATCACATTCCGGCCGTCGCCCGGTGCCCCAATGACGATGTCCGATGCCGAGTCCTCAATCGCGATCCCATCGCTGAAGTTGAAAAAACCGCCCGCGCCTGCGGCGTTCAATCCAATGATATTGCCAAACACTACGAAGTCATTGGTGGTGGCGCCGGTGATGAGAATACCGTCGGCTTGATTGGAAGAAATGACGTTGCCCGCGCCGGGAATCGGATCGCCAATCACGACGCTCTGCGCGCCATCAGCCATCACGATGCCATTGGCCTGGTTCGCCAGCGCCCCGTCGCCCGCGGCATTCAAGCCAATATAATTGCCCGCAATCGTGCAATTGCCCGTGCACGTGCCGGCTTCCGCGCAACCGGCCGTTCCCGCACCCGTGAAGAAGATGCCGCTGTTCCCATTGCCCGAGATCACATTGCGCGATGTCGCGGTAAAGCCGCCGATCACCGAATCCGACGCCCCGCCACTAAAGACGATCCCGTGCGCCACATTGCCCACCGCCGCGTCCCCCGCCGCATTGGTCCCGATAAGATTCCCGCGGATGTCGTTCAAGTCCGACTGCGCCCCATCCACGGTGATCCCGTCCCCGCCATTGCCGGAAATCACATTGCCCGAGCCAGTGCCAAATCCATCCACTCCGATATCATTGTCAGAGGCGTTGTCGTTAATGAGAATGCCCGACAAACCATTGCCGGATTCGCTCGTTCCATTCGGATGCACGCCGATGTAATTCCCTTGAACGATGTTCTCTTGCGTGCCCGTCCCCGTGATCAGGATTCCCTGCCCGGTATTCCCGGAAATGACATTCCGATGTGCTGTCGTCGGTCCGCCAATCGTGTTGCTCGTGGCGCCCGCGTCAATGATCACCCCGATCGCGTTCGGAAACTCCGTCCCAAACGTGATGATCCCGATCGAATTGCCCTCCACACGATTGCCGCTCGTGCCCGCGCCCGAAATCTGAATCCCCCCGTTCCCGCTCGCGACTATCGTGTTCGCGTCCTCCGGATCCGTTCCCCCAATCACATTCCCCTGTGCCGCGCCGCCGATGAAGACCCCGTTCGTTTCATGACCGGCCGCCGTCAGGCCGTCCAGCCCAATCCGGCACCCCCGCACCGAGTTGTTCTGCGCATTCGACCCGGTAATCGCAATCCCATTCGCCGGACCGTTCACGATGTCCAGATCAATGACGGCATTGTCAGGCGTCGTGAGCACTAAAAGGTCAAATGTCCCACCAAGACCGCTGCCATCAATGTCCGTGGCGGCGTTCCCCTGAATCGTCGTGCCGCCCGTCGCGTCGTTTAAATCAGGAAACGGCGTCGC
>JACPGD010000322.1 GCA_016182645.1 Candidatus Hydrogenedentota bacterium
TCCTGAAGCACTATCTTGGCACCCATACGAATACCATCGCCGAGGACATGGCGGAAGACACGCTAAAAGAAATGGTGTGGCACAAGACGGCCCCCCAAGGGAAGATGGATCTCGTCGTCGATCTCAATTTCCGGATGGACACCTCGGCGCTGTATTCCGACATCGTGCTGCCCGCTGCCACCTGGTACGAGAAGGCGGACCTGAACTCGACGGACCTGCACAGTTTCATTCATCCGCTCTCCGCCGCCGTGCCGCCCTGTTGGGAATCGAAGAGTGACTGGCAGATATTCGCGGCCATCTCGAAAAAGTTCTCGGAACTGGCGGAGAAGCACTTTCCTGAACCCGTCCCCGACATTGTGGCGTCGCCCCTGGCGCACGATACGGCCGCGGAGGTGGCGCAACCGGACCTGAAGGATTGGAAACTGGGGCAAATCGAGGCCATTCCCGGCAAGACGATGCCGAACCTGAAGGTGGTGCAACGGAACTACCGGGATTTGTACCGGCAATACATCTCGTTCGGACCTGGCGTATCGAAGAATGGGCTGGGTGCGCACGGAACGCACTATGACGTCGCCGACATCTATGAGGAAGCCCTGAAGTCCCTGCCCACCCAGGAATGGAATGGCAACCGTTACCTCTCACTGAAAGAAGACCAGGACGTCTGCAACATCATTCTCCAGTTCGCATCGGTGACCAATGGGGAACTCGCCTACCGTTCGTATAAGAACATGGAGGAAAAAGTCGGCTTGCCCTTGACGCACCTGGCCGAGAAAGCGCGATCTGTCCGGTGCACCTACAAGGGGCTGCAGGCGCGGCCGCAACGGTTTGTGAACAGCCCCATGTGGTCCGCCCTGATCGAGAATGGCCGGGCCTATTCGCCCTTCACGTACAACGTGGAGTTGCTCGTTCCGTGGCGGACGCTGACCGGGCGGCAACACTTCTACCTCGACCATCCGATGTACCTCCAGTTCGGGGAGCACCTGCCCACCTACAAGCCGAAACCGCTGCCCACGCAGTATGCGGACATGCGCTTCAGCAAGGAGGTCGGCCCGACCAAGACGTTGAATTACCTAACGCCGCACGGCAAGTGGCACATCCACTCGACCTACGGGGACAACCAGCGCATGACGACGCTGTCCCGCGGCGTTGAGCCGCTCTGGCTGAACGATGCGGACGCGGCGGAGATCGGGGTCAACGACAACGATTGGGTGTAGATGCACAACGACCACGGAGTGGTGGTGACCCGCGCGGTGGTAAGTGCGCGCATACCGCCGGGCGTCTGCATCCAGTACCACTCGCCGGAACGCACGTTCTCGGTGCCGAAGTCGCCCTTGCGGAACGACCGGCGCGCCGGCGGCCACAACAGCCTGACGCGCACTCGCCTGAAGCCCAACTTCCTGGCCGGCGGTTACGGCCAGTTCACCTTCCACTTCAATTATTGGGGACCGATCGGCTGCAACCGCGACACGCACATCCTGGTTCGCAAGCTGCCGGTGCTGAAATGGTAATCCCGGAGGAGCCGTTATCATGAACGTACGGTCGCAAATCTCGATGGTGTTCCACCTCGACAAATGCATCGGCTGTCATACCTGCAGTATCGCCTGCAAGAACATCTGGACGGACCGCCGTGGCACGGAATACATGTGGTGGAACAACGTCGAGACCAAGCCTGGCACCGGCTATCCCGCGAAATGGGAGGACCAGGAAAAGTTCAAGGGCGGGTGGGAGAAGCAGAACGGGAAAATCCGTCTGAAATCCACGGGCAAAGGCCGGATTGTCACGAACATCTTCCACAATCCGCACATGCCGAGCATGGACGACTACTACGAACCGTGGACGTATGATTACCAGCACCTGTTCAACGCCCCCGAGGGACCGGATCAGCCCACCGCCAAGCCCATCTCGATGGTCACAGGGGACTACATCGATATCGAGTCCGGCCCGAACTGGGACGATGATCTGGGCGGCTCGCCGGTCTATGGCAAGAATGATCCGAACCTCGAGGGTCTTACGGAAGAGCAGAAGTTGCAGCTCTTCTCCATCGAGCAGCTGGTCTTCTTCTATTTCCCCCGCATCTGTAACCACTGCATGAACCCGGCCTGTGTCGCTTCCTGCCCCTCCGGCGCTCTGTACAAGCGCGGAGAGGATGGCATCGTGCTGGTGGATCAGAAACGCTGCCGCGCCTGGCGCTCCTGCATCGCCGCGTGTCCGTACAAGAAAGTGTTCTTCAACTGGTTTACGGGCAAGTCTGAAAAGTGCATTCTCTGCTACCCCCGGCTCGAAACGGGCCAGGCGCCGGCCTGCTTCCATTCATGCGTCGGGCGCATCCGCTATCTCGGGGTTGTGCTCTACGACGCGGATCGTCTGGAAGCGGTCGCCAACCTGCCGAAAGAACAGCTCATCGACGGGCAGCGCGACCTTATCCTGGACCCCACGGACGAGCACGTGCTCGAGGGCGCGCGCAAGAATGGCATCCCGGATTCGGTGGTGAAGGCGGCGCAGGAATCGCCCGTGTACCAATTTGTGAAAGTGTGGAAGCTGGCCCTGCCGCCCCACATCGAATTCCGGACGCTGCCCATGCTGTTCTACGTCCCGCCCATGGCCCCGGTCATGGCCAACCGCAAGAATGGCGCGCTGAACAGCGTGAGCGACAATCTCTTTCATGACATTGACGATGCGCGCGTCCCCATGCGGTTCCTGGCCAATCTGTTTGGCGCCGGGCAGGAGGGAAAGGTCGCCTACGCGCTGCGCAAACAGAAGGCGGTGCGGTGGTATCGTCGCGCGGTCACCGTGGGTGACGTCGATCTCGAAACGGCGGAGCGGATGCTGCGCGAAGCCGACTGCACCATCAAAGAAGCGATGGCCATCTATGAACTGACGTCGCTGTGCACGTTCGAGCAGCGGTTTGTCATTCCGCCCATGTACCGGGAGAAGGCCCTCGAGGCACTGCGTGACCCGCATGAAGTGAAGCAGTCCGCCGGGTTCGGGTTCCTCAGCGGCCCGCGGAGGGGAATGTGATGATGCCCCTGCCCGAAGTAGTGGAAAGTCTGGCCGGACTCCTCGATTACCCGCAGCCTGGTCTCGAAGAACGGGTGAACGCTTGCATCGCGCGGTTGGACGCGGTGGACCCGGAGGCGGCGGAACACGTGCGCCAGTTTGGCGGGCGGATTGCCGGCAGCACGCTGGCGGAGCTCGAGGAACTGTATATCAAGACGTTCGACCTGAATCCGCTGTGCACGCTCGATTTGGGCTGGCAACTGTTCGGCGAGGACTACAACCGGGGGCTCTTCCTGGTGAAGATTCGCCAGGAAATGAAACGGCTCGGCGTCGCGGAGACGGCCGAGTTGCCGGACCATCTCACGCTCGTACTGAAGCTGCTCGGCCGGATGGAACCAGACAAAGCAGAGGATTTTGCCACGGCGTGCGTGCTGCCGGCCGTGCGAAAGATCAGGGACGGCATTGTCAAGGACGCGAATTACCGGCCCTTGATTGAGGCCGTCGTCCGCGTGCTCGCCCACCAGTACGAGAGAACCTCGGAGGAGATCAACGATGGCGTTCTTGTTTAGTTACCTCGACATGGTGCTCTTCGCGGCGCTGCCGTATCTGGTCCTGTTCACGTTTCTCCTCGTGAGCATACAGCGGTACCGCCTGCAGACGTTCAGCTTCTCCAGTCTTTCTTCCCAACTTCTGGAGAACCGCCGGCACTTCTGGGCGCTGGTGCCTTTTCACTACGGCATACTCGTCGTTTTTGCCGGCCACTTGATGGCCTTCCTCATTCCGCGCAGCATCCTGTTTTGGAACAGTCATCCGCTCCGCCTTTATGTCCTTGAGGTGACCGGCCTCGCCTTTGGCATTCTCACGCTGGTCGGCCTGCTCGGCATGGTGGCGCGGCGCTTGGGCAATTCGAAGCTGCGCGTTGTTACGAGCCGCGCCGACGCGGTGCTGTACGTGCTGCTGCTGCTGCAGGTCGTTTCCGGCGTCGCGGTGGCCGTTTTTCAGCCCTGGGGTTCGTCCTGGTTTGCCACGTCGCTGGCCCCGTATCTCTGGTCCCTGTTCCGGTTCCAACCGGACCTCACCTACATCACCGGCCTGCCGATCCTGATCAAGTTGCACATTCTGAACGCCTTCATCGTTGTCGGCCTGTTTCCATTCACGCGCCTGGTCCACATCCTGGTGGTGCCGAACCCTTACCTGTGGCGCAAGCCGCAGGTCGTGCGCTGGTATGGGCCGGCTCCGCGCGATATTGCGTGAGTCCACAGCATCTTGGAGCGGATGGCTATGCGCATAGCATCATCGAGAGCGGCAAGCGTGCCCCGCGCGGAGGGCGTATGCTGAGAAAGCTCATCAGCCGTGAACCACTGACGTATGCGTTGCTGGCCGGTTTTGTCCTGGGCCTCGTCGCGCTCAGCTTGGCGGCCCGCTCGTATCACCTGCCCGACAATCACCAGGACTACGAACCCGAGCAGCCCATTGCGTTTTCGCATCGGCTTCACGCGGGCGAACTCGCCTTGGACTGCCGCTACTGTCATTTCGGCGCGGCCACGAGCCGCCATGCGGGCATTCCGGCGGCCAGCGTGTGCATGAATTGCCACAAGTTCGTCACGGCGACGATGGGGGCGCTCCGCGCGGAAGAACGGATCGCCAAGGAAGAAAAGCGGGCGCCGGGAAAGGTGGTATCGCCGGAACTGGCCAAGCTCTACCGCGGGCTGGGCCTGAACGAAAAACTTGAACCGGACCCGGCGCAGACACCCACGGGCATTGCGTGGGTCAAGATTCACAACCTGCCCGATTATGTCTACTTTGATCACCGCGCGCATGTCAGTGCCGGTGTGGCCTGCCAGACCTGCCACGGCAGCGTGGAAACGATGGAGCGCGTGCGGCAGGTGGAAAGTCTGGCGATGGGATGGTGTGTGAACTGCCACCGCGAAGCCAACCGGATCGGGGTCCAGGGCAAGCCGGTCCAGGCCTCCGTTGATTGTGCAACGTGCCACTACTGATGACGCCTGCCGAACGAGGAGTGAAGCATGTCAGGGAATCGTCCAAAAAACTACTGGCGGAGCCTGGACGAGATAACAACGGCGCCAGCAATATCTGACGTGGCCCAAGCCATAGAGGAAGCGCCGGGCCGTTTCAGCCGCCGGAGCTTTCTGCGGGCGGCCGGGTTTACGACCGCCCTGGCGGCCGCGGCGGGTTGCAGCAAGGCGCCGGTGGAAAAGGCCCTTCCGCTGTTGACGCAGCTGGAGAACCGGGTCGCGGGCCGCGCCCAGTTCTATGCCACCACGTGCGGCGCTTGCGAAGCCGGCTGCGGCGCGCTCGTCAAGTGCCGCGATGGGCGCCCGATCAAGCTGGAGGGCAACCCTGAGCATCCGCTGAACGCGGGTGGGCTCTGCGCCGCCGGGCAGGCCGCTTTGCTCGGCCTCTATGACAGTCACCGCTTTGCCGGACCGCAACGGGCAGGGGCTTCGATTACCTGGGCCGACGCCGACGCCGCGATTATTAAGGATTTGTCCGCCCTGCGCACCGCAGGGGGCGGCGTCCGGCTCTTGACGGCCACCGTGACCAGCCCCACGCTCCAGAACGCCATCGAGCAGTTCTTGTCTGGTTTTTCAGACGCCCGGCACATCACGTGCAACACGCTCTCGCATTCCGCCATCCTCGATGCCCACGAAGCCACGCACGGCGCGCGCGTGCTGCCGCGCTACCGCTTCGACAAGGCCGCGGTCATCGTCAGTTTTGATGCCGACTTCCTGGGCACGTGGATCAGCCCGGTCGAATTCGCCGCGGGATACCGCCAAAACCGGCAGGTGGAACAGAATCCCGAGCAGTTCTCCTACCATGCGCAGTTTGAATCCCGCCTCTCGCTCACCGGCAGCCGGGCCGACCACCGCTACCGCGTGGCGCCCGATGAGTTGGGCCTGGTGCTCGAAACGTTGACTGCCCGGATCCTTGGCCAACCTGCCGCAGGCCAGGGTCTCGCCGTGCCGGAGGCCGTGTTGGAGGATTTGGCAGCGCGGCTGACGGCGGCCCGCGGAAAGAGCCTGGTCCTCTGCGGCAGCCAGGACGTGGCGGTGCAACAACGCTGCAACACGCTGAATCAATTGCTTGAGAGTTATGGCAATACCATCGAGTTGGAAGCGCCTTCCTACCAACACCAGGGCGATGATGCCGCCGTGTTCGCCTTGCTCGAAGAAATGCAGCAGGGCCACGTGGCGTCGCTCATTATCGCGGGCGTAAATCCAGTCTACGACCTGCCTGAAGGCCCCGCGTTCGCCGCAGCCCTCGCCAAGACGGGCCTCGTCGTTTATTGCGGCGAGCGCCCGAACGAAACCTCGCGCTGTGCCCAATACGTTTGCCCGGATCACCATTTCCTGGAAGCCTGGGGCGATGCGGAAGCCGTGAGCGGTGTGGTGGCGCTGCGGCAGCCGGTCATCCGGCCGCTCTTTGACACGCGTCCACTGCTCGAAAGCCTGAACACCTGGAGCGGCGCGCCCCGGCCCGCCTATGAATCCATCCAAGCCTATTGGCAGCAGCACATCTATCCCCGTTCCCAGGACGGCACCCCCTTTCTGTCATTCTGGGACCGTACACTGCATGACGGCTGGGCACGGGTGTCCCCGCGCCCGGCGCCCGCCGTCGCCTACCGCGACACACCGCCCCCGGCCATCCCCCCCGCTGGCGGCGAAGAATTGACGCTCGTCCTCTACCCAAAAATCGGGCTGCTCGATGGCCGTCACGCCTACAACCCATGGCTCCAGGAACTGCCCGATCCCATCAGCAAGATCACCTGGGACAACTACGCCTGTCTGTCCGTAGCCACCGCGCAACGGCTCGGGCTCGCGCAAGGGGACGTGATCCGGATGGAGGCCGAAGGGGTGGAGAAACCCCTCGAACTGCCGGTCTGCCTCCAGCCGGCCCAGCATGATCGCGTCATTGCCGTGGCCCTTGGCTACGGGCAGGAAAGCACGGCGCGCTTCACTGACTTGGGCCCGCAGTGGCTGCAGAGTAAGCCCAGTGTTGGGGAGGATGGCCTCGTCGGTAAGCGGGCCGCCTCTTTCCTGGCGCGCGAGCAGGGGCGGCTACGCTTCGAGCGCGGCGGGGTCAAGCTCACGAGAACCGGCAAATCCCTGGAGTTGGCCTGCACGCAGACGCACCACACCATTACCGTGCCCGAGCACCTGGCGCCCGCCGGCGGCTTGCGCCGGGACATCCTCCAGGAAACGACGCTGGTGGCGTTCCGCAAGGACCCGCATGCCGGCAGCCACGGCGGCCACGAGTACCGGCCTCTGTATCCGCTGGATCATCCCAAGGGCGGGCACCGCTGGGGCATGGCCATAGATTTGAGCACGTGCACCGGTTGCTCCGCGTGCGTGGTGGCGTGCCAGGCGGAGAACAACATTCCAGTTGTGGGCAAGGACGAGGTGCGCCGCCGCCGGGAAATGCACTGGCTGCGCATCGACCGCTACTACTCCGGTGAGGGTGACAATGTTGACGTGGCCTACCAGCCCATGTTGTGCCAGCAATGCGAGAATGCATCCTGCGAGAACGTCTGCCCCGTGCTGGCCACGGTCCACACGTCGGAGGGGTTGAACGCCCAGGTCTACAACCGTTGCGTGGGCACGCGCTACTGCGCTAACAACTGCGCCTACAAGGTGCGGCGCTTCAACTGGTTCCGCTACCACCACGATGACCCGGTCGAAAACCTGGTGCTGAACCCGGACGTGACCGTGCGCTCGCGCGGGATCATGGAGAAGTGCACGTTCTGCGTCCAGCGGATTCAGGAGGCCAAGATCGAGTCCAAGCGGCGCAAGGAGCCCGTGGCGGACGGCGCCATTCAACCTGCCTGCCAGCAGTCGTGCCCGATGCAGGCCATCACCTTTGGCGATCTCAATGATCCAGAGAGCCGGGTCAGCAAGCTGATGAAGAGTCCACGGCATTACCGCGTGCTCGAAGAGATTGATGTGCGGCCCTCCGTCGGCTATCTGACGCTGGTCCGCCATCGGACGGAGGAAGAAGAGGTGGAACATCATGGCTGAACTGCGCGCAAGTCTTCGTGAGCCGTGGATTCGAGGCAACAAGGAGCCGATCCAAGTCTCGGACGACATTTGCGGCATCCTCGAACGGCGGCCGACCGGCCTATGGTGGCTCGCGTTCCTGGCTTCCTCCAGCGTCCTGGCCATTGGAACGGCGGCGGTGGTGTATCAGATTAGTACCGGCATCGGCACGTGGGGCCTCAACCGGACCGTCGGCTGGGCGTTCGATATCACCAACTTCGTGTTCTGGATTGGTATCGGCCACGCGGGCACGCTCATCTCCGCGATCCTATTCCTCTTCCGCCAGAAATGGCGCACCTCCGTCAACCGGGCCGCCGAAGCCATGACGCTCTTCGCCGTGATGTGCGCCGGCTTGTTCCCCCTGATTCACATGGGCCGTCCCTGGCTCTTCTTCTGGATATTCCCCTACCCGAATTACCGCGGGCCGCTCTGGGTGAATTTCCGGTCGCCCCTCGTGTGGGATTTCTTCGCGATCTCGACCTATTTCACGATCTCGCTTGTGTTCTGGTACGTCGGCCTCCTCCCGGACCTCGCCACCATCCGCGAACGGGCCAAACCGGGTCTGCGGCGCGCCATCATGAGCTTCTTCAGTCTGGGCTGGGACGGGTCCTACCGCACGTGGGTGCGCTATGAGGTCGTATACCTGCTGCTGGCCGGGCTGGCCACGCCGCTGGTCGTCTCGGTGCATACGATCGTGAGCTGGGACTTTGCGACCTCCGTCATTCCGGGCTGGCACACCACCATTTTCCCGCCCTACTTCGTTGCTGGCGCCATCTTCTCCGGGTTTGCCATGGTGCTGACGCTCATGCTCATTGCGCGCAAGGTCATGCATCTCGAAGACTACTTCACGCACCGCCACACCGATGCAATGTGCAAGATCATCATCGTCACCGGCAGCATCGTGGGTCTGGCCTACCTCACCGAATTCTTCACGGCGGCCTATTCCGGTAATCCTTACGAGCAGTTCGTGTTTATGAACCGTGCGCTCGGGCCGTTTGCCTGGGCCTACTGGACGATGGTCACGTGCAACGTCATATCGCCGCAATTGTTCTGGTTCCGGAAAATCCGCTCGAACCTGGTGGCCGTCTTCCTGCTCAGTCTCGTGGTGAACGTCGGCATGTGGTTCGAAAGGTTTGTCATTATCGTGACCTCGCTGCACCGCGACTATCTTCCCTCGAGTTGGGCGGATTACTCGCCCACCATTATCGAAGTGCTGACGCTTCTGGGCACCTTCGGCCTGTTCTTTACCTTGTTCCTGCTCTTCTGCCGGTTCCTGCCCGTCATTGCCATTGCCGAAGTGAAGGGTGTGTTGAGCTATGGGAGGACGGAACACGGGGAGCGCGCCGCGCCCCCGCCCCTGGCGCCCCCCCTGACACGGCGGCCGGAACCCGTGGGAGAACGCATATGAGCCACCGCGTCTTCATGAGCATCCACAAGCGGGAAGAAGACATCCTGGGCATCGCGCGCGCGGCCCGGCAAGAGGGTCTCAACATCATCGACATCTATGCGCCGTACGCGGTGCATGGCCTGGACAAGGCGGCGGGCTTCCGCCCCTCGCGGCTGCCGATTGTCTGTTTCCTCCTCGGCCTGACGGGCGCGGGCCTCAAGGTTTGGTTCGAGTTCTGGACGACCGCCGTCAACTGGCCCATTGATGTGGGGGGGAAACCCTGGAATTCCTGGCCCGCGTTCGTGCCGGTCACCTTCGAAGTCATGGTGCTCTTCGCCGGCGTCGGCACAGTGATTGCCCTGTTTATCGCCACTCGGCTCTGGCCGGGGAAGCGCGCAACCATCCCCTTTCCCGGCGTGACGGACGATCACTTCGCCCTGGTGCTCGAAGAGAGGGACGCCACGTTCGACCCGGGCAAAGTGCGGGCACTCTGCGAGCGGTATAACGCCGTCCACGTCGAAGAACGGGAGCAGGAGATTGTCCCATGAAGAGGACCGGTCTGAACCTCGTGCTGAGCGCGGCGCTGTTCGCCACTGTCCTGCTGGCGGTGGCCATGCGGCGCGACCCTTCCCAGCCGAACCTGGCGTTCATGCGGGAAATGGTGGACTCCATTCCCTACGATGCGTTTGCCCGGAATCCGGTGTTCCCTGATGGCCGCACCATGCAGGCGCCGATTCCTGGAACGATTGCCCGCGGTGAACTGCCCCTGCATTACGCGGCCACGCCCGAAGATGCGCTCCGCGCCGCACAGGAACTGAAGAACCCCTTCATGGAGACCTACTTCTGGAGCGAAGACGACGAGGAACTGCTGGCCCAAAATGATCTAGGCGGCGCGGCGTTCCGCATTTCCTGCCTACCCTGCCATGGTGCGGCAGGCCATGGGGATGGGCCCGTGGCGTTGCGCGGTTTCCCGCCCCCGCCGTCGCTGGCCGCGGAAAAGGCCCTCAACCTGAAGGACGGCCAGATGTTCCACATCATCACGTTTGGCCAGGGCAACATGCCGGGCTACGCCGCCCAGGTTTCCCCTGAGGATCGGTGGAGAATCATTTTGTACATCCGCTCGCTGCAACAATCGGAGACCTCGGTCTCCGCGGGAGTCCAGAAATGACTGGAGAGGCCCTTGAATTCCGAGCCGGAGGGGGAGGCGCCCTCGATGCCTGGGCGGAACCCGATCTGGGCAACCCGTGGGTGCGGCAACATCTGCATGATTTCCGGGCCCCCGCGAAAACCCAGCGCCTCTGGCGGACATTTATGATAATTGGGGCCGCCACGCTGGCGCTGGGGCTATTCGTGGCCCCGGGCCGCGTCTGGGCGGCGGTGCTCCTGGCCGGAATGTACTTGATAGGACTCGGCTTGGGCGGGTTGTTCCTCGTGGCGATGCACTACCTGACCGCCGCCGGCTGGAGCGTGGTCATCCGCCGTGTGCCGGAAGCCATGGTCAGCCTGCTGCCCGCCGGACTGCTGGCCGTCGGCGCCGTGCTGGTCCTGCATCCGTCCCTGTACGAGTGGATCCATGCCGAGACCGGCGAACTCATCGGTTTCAAGGGCTTCTGGCTGAGCTACGGTTTCCTGCTCTTTCGCGCCCTGCTGTTCGCGGCTGTATGGCTGGGTTTTGCCGCCGTCATGCTGGGCCATTCGCGCTTGCAGGACTTCGATGGCGACGTGGATCATACCCGCCGCAATGTGGCCGTGTCCGCGGCTTTCGCCGTCTGTTTCGCCTTGAGCTACTGGCTGGCCAATGTGGACTGGGTCATGTCCCTCGAGCCCCACTGGTTCAGCACCATCTTCGGCGTCTACAACTTCACAGGGCTTTTCGCTGGCAGCCTGGCGTGTACCATCCTGGTGGCGCACTGGCTCCGGCAGCAGCCGCTTCTCCGCGCGATTATCCGGGATGACCATATGCACGATCTCGGCAAGCTCCTGCTGGGCGCGTGCACGCTCTGGGCGTATATCTGGTTCAGCCAGTACATGCTGATTTGGTATGCCAACATTCCCGAAGAAACTGTCTATTACGTGCAGCGGCAAGCCGGCGCGTGGCATCCCCTGTTCCTGATGAATCCCATTCTGAATTGGGTCATCCCCTTCTTTGTCCTGTTGCCGCGCGGCTGCAAGCGGAGCGGCAGCGTGCTTACACGCGTCGCTTTCGTAGTGCTCGTGGGCCATTGGCTCGACCTCTATCTCATGATCTTCCCCTCGGTCTCGCCGGATGCGCCTTCGTTCGGACTCTGGGAAGCGGGCATCGCCCTGGGAGCAGCAGGAGTAATAGGCGCCCTGATCCTTCGCGCCTTGGGCCGTGCGGCCCTTGTCCCCCTGAAAGACCCCTACCTACAAGAAAGTCTCAACCACCACCAATGATCGGCTGACAGCTCCATTCCTGCCGTTGCGCTCCAGGGAAAGAGGAATGGTGGGCGGTATAGGACTCGAACCTATGACCCCCTGCGTGTAAGGCAGGTGCTCTAACCAACTGAGCTAACCGCCCCCAGGAATGGAAAGAATGAGGAGCGACGGAGAACGCTTTGGTGATTGAGACTATACCATTGATGCCGCTTGGGTTTCGAGTTCTCCTTCACGATTTGGTCCGTCCATTTGGTTCCTTGCATTCTTTTGGTCCCCCAAGGTCCTTGACTCAATTCGCATTGCGCCATTGACCATTCTCGCCAAACCTGTAATGATGGGCCGATGGACTGGAGCGCTTACAAGGACGTGGCGCCGCGGCCAGCGGCGGCGGGGATCGTGTTGCACGGCGAGCCTGCCCGGGTCTTGCTCGCGGAACGGAACCGGAAGCTGGCGTTCATGGGCGGGCACCATGTGTTTCCGGGCGGCAGTGTGGACCAGGACGACACCGCGGCCCTGGTGGATCATGCCCCGAATCCGGAAGAAGCGCGCTGTGTCTTTGCTGTCGTGCGGGAGATTTTTGAGGAAACAGGGCTGCTCTTGGTGGCGCCGCGCCCGCCGCTGGAAGCGTTGCGCGCCGCGCGACGTGCCTTGCTTGGGGCAGAGACAAAATTCTCGGCCATACTCGAAACCTGGGGACTGCGTCTGGACGCGCGGCACTTTCTTCCCGCGGGCGTCTGGGTGACGCCGCCCTTCTCGCCCATCCGCTTCAACACACGCTTCTACACGTACTCATTGGACGAAGCCCCTTACGAGGAGGTACTCCGCGCCGAAGATGAGATCGTGGCGCTGGACTGGCTGACGCCGGCCGAAGCGCGCCAGCGCTGGCATGCGGGACAGCTCCGTTTATCGACACCCGTGGCGTTTGTATTGCGGCGGCTGGCGGTGTTCCCGCTGCCGGAGGCGCTGCCCTGGCTGCGCCAGACGCCGCCGGAGGGCGGGATTCATCCCCACCTTTTCGAGCCGCGCCGGGGCGTACATATCCTGCCGCTGCGCGCGGCCACGTTGCCGCCCGCCACCCACACGAACTGCATCATTCTCGGAGAGGAAGATCTCTATGTCATCGATCCCGGCGCTTCCGAGGCGGAAGAGCAAGACCGGCTCGTGACAGAGATCGATCACCTGTGCGCCCTCGGCGGCGCCGTCTCCGCCATCCTGTTGACCCACAGCCATCCCGATCATGTGGCGGCGGCGCCGCTTCTCCGCGCACGCTATGGAGCACCGATTTGGGCGCACCGGGCCACGGCGCATCAACTCGAGTTTGCGGTGGATCGCGCATTGGAGGACGAAGAGGTGATTGAAGTTCCCGGCAATCCGTGCTGGCGCTTGCGTTGTCTGCACACGCCGGGCCACGATCCAGGTCATCTCTGTTTCCTCGAGGAGACCACGCGCACCTTGCTGTGCGGCGACCTGGCCGCAAATCCCGGCGCCATCCTGATCGCACCGGAATACGGTGGGGACATGACGGCCTACCTGGCGAGCCTGGAACGCGTGCGGCTGTTGCCCTTTAATTTCATGGTACCAGCGCATGGCCTGCCGCTCTGGGGCGCGGCCGCCCAGGAAAAGCTTGACGAATTGCACATGCACCGGCTCGAGCGGGAGGCAAAAATCCGCGCGGCACTCGAATCGGGTGTGCGCACTGAGGAAGAAATCCTGGCCCAGGCTTACGCGGACACGCCGCGAGACGCCTGGCCCCTCGCCGCCATGCAACTCCGCGCGCATTTGGCCCGGCTTGATATCCATTGGCCTGCCGTGGAGCCATAAGAACTGTGGCCGCAATTCCCGTTGACTCAGCGATAGACGTCTTTCCGATTCTTGATTCACGCAATAGAGCAACCGGTAATCGCCAATGCGATACCTCCACGTGTCTGGACTGTAGCTGCGCAGCTTCTTAATGTTGGGGCCAAAGAAGGGTTGTCCCCGGAGCTGCGGATATATGTGTTCTTTGAGTCTCTTTTCCAGTTGTGAACGCCTTGGGGTGTCTAGGCGTTTGAGGCACCGCGCAAATTCGCTTGTTTCAAAGATGCGATAATTATTCAACGAATCGCCCCTGTTTTCGCTTGGCATCCTGATAGCCGCGGCGGAGGCTGCGGTTCAGCGGTTCGTTGGCGCGGATTTCCGCCATTTCAAACTCATCCGCATATTCGACCTCTTCAATGTACCGTTTGACCGCAGTTTCTATAAAATTTGAAAGTGGCCTATTGTCATCTTCCGCAAAACGGCGGAAAAGACCGTAGGTTTCGTCGTCTAATCGAAGCGTGACTGTCTTGGACATAAATGAAACCTCCTTTGAATACAATAGAATAAAATGTAAATCATTTCAAAGTTGGCGCGGGAGCCAGACTTCCGAGATAACGGTGGCCATGGCGCCTTCGGCGCGTTCGAGGATGAGTTTGAGGGCGCCGTCGCTGGTGAGCGCTTGGGGCACGTCGTACTCGAATCGCTGCGCCGTGTATTCGGGGATCTTGATCCCCTTCGCGAGGTACTCGCCGTCTGCAATCAAGTGCTCGGCCCGGCGCACGTTGGACAGCAGGCCCGTCATGGTCTGGGGCAGGCGCGGCGTCACGAGCGTCAGCCGCACTTTGTAGACGGCCTTCGGGTCGAGGCCCGCATATCGAAAAATAATCCCCTTCGCGTCCTGCAAGTTGTACGCAATCGTGTTTTGCGAAGGGCGGTTGTTCGGGCCCATAAACTGCGCAGCGTCATATGATTCGCCCTTCACCTGGTGCAGCGTTTGGGCAAACGGCGCATTGGGCGCCAACGATACGACTGCAATCAGGAAGGCAAACCGGCTAATGTTCCGCATGATCTATTCCTCTTCAGCATGGCCCCAAGGCAGCCCTCATGGTCATCAGACCGTCCCCAACGGGTGGCCGGGTTCCGCGCAAAAGGCCGTGTTTACGGGCGAATGCCATTCTCTTTCAGTATTCTCGGATTGGCCAAAAGGGTGGTCCACGGCTGGATTTGGCGGGATTTAATTTTATTCGTGTAGTACGCCTACCAAAAACAATAAAAACTCGTTTTCACCGCAAGTCAAATAATGCCAAGGGGATGGGGGAATCCCCCAGAACCCAAACCGGGGAAATTTTTTTGTTGACCAGGGGGAGAATCGTGTGTTAAAGTGAGCGTCACTTGATGGCTCTTGTGGAGTACGAAGGGCCTGGCTGCGGTTACCGTGGTGGTTGACAGTAGCTAAGTCTGGGGAAGAATTGGTAGATGATTCAGTGGTTCCTGCGGAGGATATCCAAGGGACAGGTGGCCGCTGGAAAGGCAGTCGTAAGGAGAAAAAGATGGGTACACGTGCTTTTGGTCTTGGTTGTGCCGTAGGATCGCGGCGAGGATTGTTCATGTGGTCATTGGCGTTGGCGGTGGGGCTTTGCCTTGCCTCCGGGAGCGCGATGGCCGGCACTGATGTCGTCCTGAATAGTGTGACGCCCAACACGGGATCCTTCCTGGGCGGCACACCGGTTTCGTTGGACGTCACTGTTAACACGACACCCTTGGGGACGGTCGAAGTCTTCTTCAGTGCGGACACCAATCTGAACCCGGCGGGTGACGAGGAAGCAGTGCTGACGGACAACAGCCCATCGACGGTGGGCGCCATCACGCCCGCGGTCAACGCCCCGGGCGTCTTCAATGTGTACGTGCGGCATTCGAGCGGCGCCCTCTCCAATTCGCTGCCCTTCACGTTCACGGATGAAGACGAAACCGAAGAAGAAGCGGCGGCCCGTACCCTCGACGACAACTTCGAGTTCGTTGACGAGGACAACAACGGGACGATCGACGAGGAAGAAGCGGCGGAAGTCGGCATTGACGCCGCCACGTTCGATGCGCTGGATGACAATGGCGACGGCGAGTTGACCCAGGCGGAAATCGACAATGCATTGGCTGGGCCAAGTTGCTTTGAGCGAATCGCCGACCTGTTGGGCTCGCTCACGATTGTCGGCATCCTGGCCTTCCTGCTGAGCCTGCTGGATCGCTTCCGGCTGTTCTTCGGTCCGTTCCCGGGCAATCCCAATCCGGGCGGGGTTGAAGGTGACGAACTGAATGAAGACGAGCTTGAAAACCCCTGAGCCGTCGTCGATGACATGTTAACAATCGTTTAGCCTTTGCCGAGGCGGGTTCCCACGAGAGATCCGCCTCGGCGTTGTTTTAGGTGCAGGCTTGGGCGTAGATGGGGCTTTCACCCCTCTTTGCGCCAACACGCAGACTTGAATTGGTTCCGCCCGCTCAAACATGGGGCAGTCCCCATCCTACGCCTGCCCCTCTTGCAATAGTTAAACGGCTATATTGTTCCCAAAAGTTTTTTCTTTACAATGCGGGTAATTTTGTGCAATGCTCTTTCGCACTGACGCAGCTTGCCTGAGTCACGTGGTTATTGCGGAGTGTGCCGAGGACAATCGGAAGGAGATGCAACATGCGTGTCGGTGGAACATGGACTATGCGGCGGCGGGCGTTGGTGACGTTGGTTGTGGGGGGTCTGCTGGTGTTTTCGGGCGCCGCCAGCGCGGGGGATGATATTCAACTGAATAGTATCGCGCCGACCACGGGGTCTTTCCTGGGCGGTACCCCGCTTTCACTCAACGTAACCTTCAATACCACCGGGTTGGGCGCCATTGACGTGCTTTTCAGCCCGGACGCTTCGCCAAACCCGGCCACCGACCCCGCGGGAATCGTGACGGATGACGCCGGGCCGGTGCTGGGCGCGATTACGCCGTCCGTGAGCGGGCCGGGGATCTTCAATGTCTATGTGCACGCGCAAAGCGGCGCCAACTCGAACACCTTGCCCTTTACCTTCACAGATGAAGACGAGACTGAAGAAGAAGCGGCGGCGCGCACGCTGGATGACAACTTCGAGTTTGCCGACCAGGACAATAACGGCACCATCAGCGAGGCCGAAGCGGCCGCTCTGGGCATTGACTCGGAGACGTTTGACGCGCTCGATGCCAATGGCGACGGGCAAGTTTCGCAAGACGAGCTGGCGGCCGACGGGGGCGGCTGCCTCCGGCGGCTGGGCGCGCTGCTCGAGGGCTTCAGCGTCTTTGGCGTCCTGGCTTTCCTGCTGAGTCTGCTGCAACAGCTCCGCACCTCGATTTGGGGCCTGCTGTTCTTCCCCTGATTAGTTCGTCTCTGTCGCGGAAAACTGATTTCGGGAGGGCGAGCGTACCCGCGAGCCGGTTAGGAACCCGCAAGGCACTGAGTCTTCACGGCTTGGCAGCCGGCTCGCAGGTACGCCCGCCCTCCCGAGGATCGTTTTCGCCACAGAAACGAACCACAAATACTTTCGTGTACTGGCCCTTCCACCTCGGGTGGAGGGGCTTTTTTCTCTTTACACCCCCTGCGTTTCGTGTTATGGTTGAGCAACAGTTGCGGCCGCAAGGGCCGCCCCATCAGGCGTGGTGGAAACGGGAAGAAGGAGACGAATCATGCATTCCCCTGTCTTCAGCAGTTCCAATCTCTCCAAAGGCCGGCGTTCACTCCGTGGCCTCGTGCTAATCCTTGCTGGCGCCGTGGGGGTGGGCGGCGTGGCGTCCGCTGGCGACATGATCATCACCCTGGACAGCATCACCCCCGCCTCCGCTTCGTTCCTCGGCGGCGTCTCCGTGGTGCTGCGGGGCGACTTCAGCACCGTGTTTAATACCGGGCCGCTGGCCGTGGGCACGTTCACGGAGGTGTACTTCAGCCCCTTCACCATCCCGATGCCGAACACGGACTGGGAGGCGCGCATTGTCTCCATCAGCGACACCGAAATCACGGCGATTACCCCACGCGTACCCGGCCCGACGACTACGAACGGCACACACAGAGTGTACGTGCGGAAGTTCAACACCATTCTGCCGGTGAACCTCTACACGAACCAGATCGATTTCCGGTTCACCGATACCGGCGAGACCGAACTCGAGGCCGCGGCGCGCACCCTGAACGATAATTTTGATTTCCTCGATACGGACAACGATGGCGCGCTCAGCTTGAATGAAGCAGCGGACATCGGGGTCACGCCCGATCAGTTTGAAGCCCTGGACGACAACGACGACGGGCAGTTGACGCAGGAGGAGTTGGCGAACGGCTTGCCAGAGCCCACCTTCCTCGAGCGGCTGCTCGAACTACTGGGACGCCTGACCAATATCGCCGGAATCTTGGCCTTTGTGCTCAGTCTGCTCCAGAAGATCCTGAATCTGCTGCGCGGGCCGTTTGTCGTGTCGTAAGGCTTCCCCGGGAAGGACAGCATGATCCACCCAGTCCGTTCATGAAGGCGCGGGAGCGGCGTCCGTTTCCGGCGGCGCGAGGTATTTTTCGATCCGGGCCTTCAACGCATCCCGTTCGACGGGCTTGCAGAGGTAGTCGGTCACGCCGGAGCGGATCGCCTTGAAGACGAACTCTTTCTCCGCGTGCGCGCTGCACGCCACCACGGGGATGTCCTTCAAGCCCTTCTGCTGACGCATCCAGCGGCACACGTCTCGCCCGTCCATCTTGGGCAGCTCGAGGTCGAGTAAGACCAGGCGGGGCGGCGCTTTCACCATTTGCTCGATGGCTGCGACACCGTCCGCGACGGCGACCACCGAGTAGCCAAATTGCTTCAGCAGGCCCATCAGCAACTGACGCATGAAAGCGCCGTCTTCCACCACCAGAACGTAGTCGTCGCTCGCTGCTTCTGCCATGAGTGTCTCCTCGGGAGTAAGTGTAGCAATGGACGCGGGAAAAAGACGAATTCCGCCCCCGCGATCCTGGGCGACTTCGGGAAGGTGAATTCGGGGGGCGCGCGTACCCGCGGACCGGTTTGGGGGCCGTGAGCGGTCCGTTTTTTCGTATCATTCCACCGGCTCGCGAGTGCATTTGCGGTTCCAATGGGGGAATAACGGGAATCTAACCCATTGATTAGTCATTACTTACGATTATTCCGTATTTATTATATGACACGAAATCATTTTCGAGTGCAATACCCCCCATAGGGTAGAAGACGTGATCGCGGCGTAACGGGCTGCCCGGGGGCGGCCTGGCCGCGGCCCACAGGCAAAGGAGCATCTCCATGACCTTCCTGCATTGGTTCAGCAAGCAGAAACAGCGGCGCGCGTTCTCCCGCCGTCCCCGTCGGCGACCTCCCGCGGCCCGCGCTTCGGATTTGGTACTGCTTCCCGCGGAATCGCGCCCGGAGGATATCACGCGCCTCGGCGGCGCATTGGATCGCGTCGTTCCCCTGCCCAACGCGACCCCGTTTGAGATGCTGCCGGTCTATCGCTTCCTCCGCGACGCCATCCCGGACATCTCCGATGCGGTCTGGACGTGGAAGCGTCTCTGCCAGACGGGTTACAACCTCGAAATCACAGGGGCGAGTTCAGAGGCCGCGCGCCACCGTGCGTTACGCCTGCTCGACGCGCTCAACCAGCGTGTGAACAGCGGCGACCGCGGCATGGACGGCCTGCTCGACATCTTCTACACCTCGCTGTTCACCTACGGCGCGGCCGCGCTCGAAATTGTCCTCACCAACAGCCGCGAATCCATCCACGATGTTGTGCCGATCGATGTGTGGACGTTGCGCTTCCGCCGCGACGACCACGGGCGCTTGCAGCTTTTCCAGCTCCACGACGGCGAGGCGATCCCGCTGCCGATGGAGCGCGTGCTTTACGTCGGCCTCGACCGCGATGGCACGAATCCCTACGGGCGCTCGATGTTGCGCTGCATCCCGTTCGTGATCAAGATCCAGCAGCGCCTGATCGAGGACATGGCGAAGGCCACGCGCAACGCGGGCTGGAGCAAGCTGCATGTGCAGTTCACGCCCAGCCCCCAGCAGCGCGGCGAAAGCCCGGAAGCCTACCGGGACCGCATCACCGCGACCTTTGGTGAAGTGCGGAAGCAGATGAAAGACCTGCAGTCCGACCAGAACCTGATCACGACCAGTGACGTGAAGATCTCGGTCCTGCGCGGCGATCAGCACGCGCAGGTCTTCTACGAGAATCACAAAGCCATCGAGGAGCAGGTTATCACGGGCATGCACCTGATGCCGATCCTGCTCGGGCGCAATTACGGCACCACCGAGACCTACGGCACGGCCCAATTCGAGATTATCAACCGCCAGGTGGAGGCCGTGAACCGCAGCGTCAAGCGCATACTCGAGCGGCTTTACAACTTTGAACTGGCGTTGATGTGGGGCGAGGCCGCAGCGCGCGTGCACATGCGGCACAACCGGACGGTCGACGTGTTGCGTGAGGCCCAGGCCCGACGCCACGAAATCGACAACGCGCTCCGCCTGCGCGACACCGGCCTCATCAACACCGGCACCGCCAAGACGCTCCTCAACGTCCCAGGCGCCTGACCCCGCACGGTAGCGTTCGGCCTCCGTGCCGGACGCGCGCACGCAACACCGGCCCACCTTGTGCGCAAGACCAGATCTTGTGAAGAAACCAGGCGTGTGCTGCGCAGCCACGTCCGCCACGGAGGCCGGACGCTACCGGAGCTGAGTTGACCGCAGGTCTCCTCGGCCCCCGTGTTGGGGCGATCCACCCGATCAAGAGGAGACTTTCGGTCGGGGCCGCAGCGCGGTCAGGTGACCGCGCCACAGCGGAGGAGGCGCGCCACAGGGGAGGGCGAACGTACCCGCGAGCCGGTTAATGGCCGCAAGAGACCGAGCATGCACTGGCTCGGAACCGGCTCGCGGGTAAGCGGTCCGAGCACCGGGCTATAACACCATCTGCTTCAGTTTTGCTTCATCGAGTTCCAGGCCGAGGCCGGGGCCGTTGGGCACCGTCAAGCGTCCACCGCTAAACTCGAAGCGGGTCGTGAACATCTCGTGGAGGGGGCTTTTCAGGGCATTTTCGGCGAGTTCCTGGGCCATGTCGTTCTGCACGAAGACG
>JACPGD010000328.1 GCA_016182645.1 Candidatus Hydrogenedentota bacterium
TGTCACCGAGATCCAAACCGGTCGTCATGCTATACTCGTTCATTGCCGGGTTCCTTTCTCTTGCACTTCGAGTGCGTTAAAAGACCTGCAGACGATTTTATCGTACTGCGTTAAGGACCCGGCATTCTCATCATATCTTTAGGCGCGGCAGTAACCTCACCTATGACAAGCTGGTTTCGGAACCGCGCGTAAGGCTGCGCTCAAATCCGCGCTTGCCCGCGGCACAAGGCGCCGCTCCCGCCGTGACTGAATGGTTACGGTGAGACACCGCCCAAGCTTGCTATCATTAACTTATTCCCGGGGGAGAATCCAGCAGGAGAATGCTGGATTTCGAGAAGCCCCTCAACGGAGTGCTGTGCCCAGCCCCGGCTGCGGGGCAGGGCATGGCAGGCTGCCGGAGTCATTCCCTTCCCCGACTTTCAACGCTGTCGGGATCAGTCTTCAGCACCGACCCTGCCTACCAGCCTGTCGCCGGAGGAAGCTGTTCACGATTACCTCGGATGGATCGCGGTCACGGAGACGACCGGAGGCTTGCTACTCCGTTGCGGCTGGTGACGATTGAGCCGGCGGGCGTGTCAGCGCCTTCCGCCGCCGTTCCATTTCGCGCAGCGGCATGAGGTCGCCTTTTCTACCGGCGGCGGCGATGCCATTCGCGTAGACCTTGGCGGCCTCCTCGACCCGCCCGAGGAATTCGAGGCATTTGCCCCAATCCAGGAACGCGGCGGAGTAGTCGGGGTGGAGGTGGCAGGCTTGTTCGTAGTACGGCAGGGCCTGCTCGGGTTCTTCAAGCTGGACATGCGCGCGCCCGAGGCCGAGGAGGGCCACGGGGTCTTCGGGGTCGACCTCCAGCACTTCGCGGAACATCTGGATGCGTTCCTGCGCTTCGCGGCGGATGGTGGCGCGCTGCGCTGCCGCCATGCGCTGCGTTTCGCGGGCGTCGAGCTGCTGCTTGAGCTGCAGGTGCTCCGCCTTCGCTTTTTCCGCTTCCGCTTCCTGGATCAGGCCCTTCGAGACATAGAACACCGACAGGTTCGTGTGCGCCATGACGCTGTTGGGGTTGATGCGCTCCAACTGCTTCATCGCCTGGATGGCCTCATCGGTGCGCTGATGCCGGTGCAGGATAACGCCCAAGGCCTCGTAGGCATCCTCAAAATCGGGCCGGAGGATGATGGCTTCCTTGAGCAACTCAATCGCCGTGTCTTGTTCATCGTGCGTGTCCGCCTCGAATTGGCGCAACGCCTCGTCATAATGAATCCGCGCGTTTTCGGCGCGGCTGCGCCCCGTGTAGAACGGCAGCGGCGCCACGCGCGCGCACACGGTCCCCTTCGGCCCCTCCACTTCGAGCACCTGGTCCGGCGTGCGGTGGTTGCGGTCGAGGTAGGCATAGGCAAGCCAGGCAGCAAACGTCGGCGACCACTGACTGCTGCGCATCCGGCCAATCTTCTCGCCCTGCACGGTCAGCGCGTCCCCGGGCGCTGGCAGCACGGCCCCTTCTCCTTCGACCACCAGCCCCATCAACGCCTGCTTTGGCGCGCCGTAGGTCCGCAGCCGCTGCACCACTTCCTGCCCTTGGTAACAGCCCTTGTCGTAACTCACGGCATCCCGCACCATCGGGGTTTCGGAAATGATCACGCCCTCGTCCACGTCCCGGCCGAACTGCCCCACGCCCGCTTCGAAGCGCAACGCGTGCAGAGCAGGCTCTTCGATCTCCGGTACGGAGTACTCGCCTCCGCGCTCCAGCAAGGCCTCGTAGAGCGCTTGGGCTTCCCCCGGCGCCGGCACGATCAAGAAGCCGTCTTCTCCCGACTCACTGTGACGGAAAGCCAGCACTTCATCACCCAGCAATCGGATCGCGGTGAAGGCGTGAGGTTCATCGGGCAAAGTTGCGGCGGAACCTCCGAGCATTCCGGCCAGAAAGATGAGCGCGCGCGGGCCTTCCACCAGAATTTGCAGCGTGTCCGCGCCGACTTCATCCGCGCTCACCTCCTCCAGAAAGAGGTGTGTTTCCAGCCGCTGCTGGAATGCCGGCACCTGTGCGCGCTCGATGATGATCCAGTACTCGTCCTCAAAGCGGTGGGTCGAGAAGAACGCCTGGAGCCGCCCCTTACGATCGAGCATGGCATTGAAACACCCCCCGCCAGAGTGCAGGGCCAGCACGTCGTTCGTCGTCTGGCTCTGCAACCATGTTCCCGCGTCCTTCCCCGCCAGGCGGAAGATGGTGTGGCTCGCGCGCCGCCAGATTCCAGCGTTGTTCCGGACAGCCTCGACTTGACGCAGAGATTCCAGCGTTGTTCCGGACAGCCTCGACTTGACGCAGTACGCTCATTGGGAAAGGTGGTTGGCCGTTGCAGGTTGGTGGGCGGATGGCGCACTGAGTTCTGGATTCCCGCCTGCGCGGGAATGACGGCTACTCCTAAAACAGTGACCTGGCCACGTCATTCTCGCGTAGGCGGGAATCCAGGGAGATCGATGCGTCCCTGCTGTCCCTGTAGTCCCTGGTGTCCCTTTCCCTATCACACCGAAAATGACTCGCCGCAGCCGCAGGTGCTGGAGGCATTGGGATTCTCGAAGACGAAGCCCTTGCCCTTCAGTCCGCCGCGGTAGTCGAGCACAATGCCTTTGAGATAGATGGAGGACTTGCGATCCATGAAAAACTTCAGGTCGTCCTGTTCGAGGACATTATCGCCCTCGCGGAAGTTATTGAACTCGAGCACATACGAAAAGCCGGAGCAGCCGCCCCCCTTCACGCCGACGCGGACACCTTCCTTCTCGGCGCCTTCCCCGGCCTGAAGGCGCTTGAGTTGCTCGATGGCGGCCGGAGTGACCGTAATGAGGTTTTTCGTTTGAGGTTTCGATTCAATCGCCGACATTGTGTCCACTAACTCCAACAGATCACCTTGTCCAGACGCATTACTCGCTGGAGGCCGGCGTGGTTTCCACCGCCTGGCCCGCCGCCTGCGCCTCCTGCTCCATCAGCCCTTCCAGCACTTCCAACAATACTTCCTGGTCCACGCCATAGCCCATGCAGACCTGCTCGATGGTTTCAAAA
>JACPGD010000318.1 GCA_016182645.1 Candidatus Hydrogenedentota bacterium
AGGAGGAACGAAAGCCACACCCTTGACGACTGTCCCGCACCGCTTCAACTCACAACTCAGAACTCACAACTCACAACTCAGAACTCACAACTCAGAACTATCAAGCCAGAACCCCTCGGCGGAAAGGTTGAAATAAAACTGTTAGATCGGTATACTTCCGCGTGGAGGGGCAGCTCCGTCCTAACTACTGCCGAAACTCGCTCAGAGAAAGGGAGGTGAAGTATATGGCGAATGATGGAAATGTGGCTGAAACCATTAAGCAGATCATCGCGGAACGCCTGGATCGGAAGCCGGAAGAGATTACGGACGAGGCCAGCTTCGTGGACGACCTGGGGGCCGATTCCCTGGATTTGACGGAACTGCTGATGGCGCTTGAGGAGGAATTCAACATTGACATCGACGACGACGCAAACCAGATTGAGACCGTCGGCGATGCGATCCGGTATATCCAGTCGAAACGTTGAGGGAGGTAGCCCGCGTCCTTTACTATAGGGCGCTTCTTTATATAGGCTTTGGTCTTTCCAAGCGCCCAGTCCGCTCTATAAAGAAGTGGGCTGGGTGCCTGATTTTCTAACGGAGGCGCGGGTGACGAAATGGGCGCCAAGCTTGTTTCATCTTGCGGGACCTGCCATCGGGCAAATGTACATCGACTGAGAAAATAATGCGGCGATACCGCATCAGGGGTAATATGACCAAAAGAATTGTAATTACGGGGATGGGGATTGTCTCCCCCCTCGGCAATGACGTCGAGTCCTTCTGGAAAGGCTTGTGCAAGGGCCGCTCCGGCATCCGCCCGATCGAGCACCTGCCCGAAAACAACGGCACACCAACCAAGATCGCCGGCATGTCGGCCGACGTGACGCCCGAAGGGATGGGCAACAAAGACCTCCGGCGCCACAGCCGCTACACCCTCTTTGCCGTCGAATCCGCCCAGCAGGCCTGGAAACAGTCCGGCCTTGATCTTTCCCAAGAAAATCCGTTCCGCTGCGGTGTCGTCTTCGGCAGCGGCATCGGGGGAATCGAGTGCGTCAACGAAGATTCGGTGCGCATGGCCGAAGGGGGCTGGAAGCGCATTTCTCCCCTGATGATTCCGCGGGGCCTGACCAACATGGCCGCTGGCGTCATCAGCATCCAATTGGGCTTGCAGGGACCAAACAAAGCTATCGTCACCGCCTGCGCCACCGGCACCCAGTGCATCGGCGAGGCGGCCGACATGATCCGGCTGGGCAAGGCCGATGTCATGCTGGCCGGCGGCGCCGAAGCGACCATCATCCCCTTCGGCATCGGCGGCTTCAATGTCATGAAGGCCCTCTCAACACGCAACGAAGAGCCGGAGCGCGCCAGCCGTCCCTTCGATCTCGAACGCGACGGATTCGTCATGGGCGAAGGCGCCGGTTGTCTCGTATTGGAATCCGAAGAACACGCGAAAGCGCGTGGCGCCGCCATCTTCGGAGAAGTACTGGGCATGGGGGAGACCTGCGACGCCTATCACATTACGGCGCCGCGGCCCGACGGCTCGGGGCCCGCCGCGGCGATGCGCGCCGCCTTGACGGAGTCGCAACTCATCCCCGCGGACATCGACTATTACAACGCGCACGGCACCAGCACCAAATTGAACGATGCGAGTGAGTGCCTGGCCCTGAAGAACGTCTTCGGGGAGGAGACGCCGCCAGTCAGTTCCATCAAGTCCATGATTGGGCATCTCCTCGGGGCGGCGGGCGCCGTCGAAGCCATTTCGTGCGTGCTCGCCATTCGCGACAAGCTACTGCCGCCGAATATCAATTATGAAACGCCTGATCCGGAGTGTGACGTGAACATCGTGGCGAATCAGGCCTGGGAACGCGACATCTCGACCGCGATGTCCAGTTCCCTGGGGTTCGGGGGACACAATGCGGCCATCATTTTAAGGCGCTATGTATAGCACTCCCGTACGGGAAGAAGAACTGAGGCGGCTCGGACAACGGCTGGGGTTACGCATTCATAACCTGACGCTGTTCGACCGCGCACTGACACATTCCTCCATCACCGCCGAGACGGGGGGACCGGCGCTCGACTATGAATCGCTCGAATTTCTCGGCGATGCGGTTCTCGGTCTCGCGGTGGCGCACTATCTCTTTGAATCCGCCCCGGAGCGCACCCCTGGCGAATATAGCCGGATGCGCGCCGTGCTCGTCAACCGGCGCTGTGTGGCGCGGGTGGGGCAGAAACTGGACATCAGTCCGTCGATCCGCTTGGGTAGAGGCGAGGAACTCTCCGGCGGGCGCGACCGGACCGCGCTTCTGGCCGATTGCATGGAGGCGCTTATCGGCGCCGTATACCTGGACAGCGGCTGGCTCATGGCCCGGGATTTTGTCATCCGCATGTTCCAGGACGAGTTCGACCGCGCGCACGAATTAGACCAGGCCTGGGACTTCAAATCACGCTTGCAGAACTATTGCCAGTCCAAGCGCATCCCGCTGCCCCAATTCGTCCTCGTGCGCTCGGAAGGGCCGGACCACCGCAAAGAGTTCGAGGTCGAAGTCGTCCTACGCAATGCCCCGATGGGCCGCGGCCGCGGTACCACCAAAAAGGAAGCCGAGCAGAACGCCGCCCGCGAAGCCCTCGAACAAGAGGGCGTGCGGTTCGAGTAGGACAAGCTAGCAGGTCCACTTCTCACCCGCTTTATCTGTGTCTGTCCGTGTTCGTCCGTGTCTGCCCGTGTTTGTCCGGATCCTCGGCGTCCGCGCTCCCGCAAAAAGCGGTCACCACCCGCACCGCTCGGGGCGACACCTCAAACTCCGCGGGCAATTCTCCCGCGGGGTCGCCATCCACCTGCAAGGGCACCGGCGCATCCACGGCTTCCAGCCGCACATGCCTGCCTTGGAGATAAATGACGCCAGCGCCCTCCACGAAAGACGGGCGCCACACCTTGCCGAGCAGCGTGATGATGCGCGGGACGCTCAAATCGTGGAGCAGACACACGTCCAAAAGGCCATCGTCAATCGCGGCCCGGGGCGTGGCGGGGAAGATGCCGGCGGAATAACGGCAGTTCCCGGCGATGGCGTATTGCGCCGCTTCGCTGACAAGATTGCCGTCCACAATCGCGCGAATGCGCGGGTACTCATAGGTCAGGACGGTCTTGACAGCGGGAGCGACCCAGCGCCAAAGACTCGAGCGCTGGCCGCGCCTCGCCATGACGGCCGCCGTCACCGCGGCATCGAGGCCCGCCCCAGCGCCCAACAGGAACCGGCGCCCCAGGTGCAGCCCCACATCCATCGGACGAGTATGTCCCGCCGCAATAAGCTGTGCGGCCCCGCGCGCATCGAAGGGTAGGCGCAATTCGCGTCCCACCACGTTCGCAGTGCCCACGGGAAGTATGCCGAGGACCGCCTCGCCCGCACGCATGCCATTCACCACCTCGTTTACGGTCCCGTCCCCGCCCACGGCCACCAGACACGCGGCGCCAGTCTCGCGCGCATAGGTTTCGGCATCTCCCTTGCACGTCGTCAGGCGCAGCGCCACTTCTTGATCCAGTGCCCGCAACGCCTGCACCAGCGCTTCGGCCATGTCTCGCCCACGGCCGCCGCCCGCAATCGGGTTTGCGATGACCTCAACCTTCATCCCGCTCTGGTTCCTTACTCCCCGCCCGATCGGTCCAATCCGTCTGGCCCGTCCGGTGCCTCGCTGCTCTGGCCCCCGCGCAATGCTTCATACGATGCCGTCCGGTCCCGGCGCCGCGCCAGCTCGCTGGCATAGGTTCGGCCCAATTCATCGGCCTGGGCGCGCGCCCAGTCCGTCAGCGCCGTGGTCCCCGCGGGGGGTGAGTTCGTGTACAGCAGCCCGCGCATCAATCCCTTGATCTCGTCTCGCGTCAGCAACACATCGCCCACGGTCCTGCCGATGATGCTGGCGGCAACATATCCCACCCCGGGCGGAATGGAAAGGATCGGCCGCGGTTTTCCAATGATGTCGCCGATGGTCCGCACCAGTTCGCGAAAGGTAAACGTCTCCGGCCCAATCGCGTCAATAGTGATGTTCTCCCGCGATGCGCCCTGTTCAACCGCCAGTTGCGCTAGGTCGTCCACGTAGATCGGCTGCAGACGGTAATTCCCGCCACCGAGGACGCCAAAGATGGGAAAACGCCGGAGCAGCCACGCGATATTGTTGATAAGGATGTCCTCCCGGCCGAAGAGCACCGTAGGCCGCAAGATGGCATAAGAGAGACCGGATTCCCGCAACGCGCGCTCCAATCGTGCCTTCCCGCGGAAGTACTCCAGATCGCTGTCTTCCGACGGGTTTGTGATACTGACATGGACCACCCGCCGGACGCCCGCTTCCTGCGCTGCATCAAAGAGCGTCAGCGTGTTCTTCACCGCCTCCGCATGCGTGAAATCCCGATAGTTAAACCGCACCCAGTACGTGTTGTACAGTACGTTCGCGCCGCGCAGTTCCTCCACGAGCCGCTCCGGCTCGTCAAAGTAAAAGGGGGACGCCGTAACCCGCCCCTCAAACGGATTGGCCCGATCCGGAGAATTCGTGATGGTATGCACCGTCTCGCCCCGCGCAAGCAGCCGCGACGCAATGTACTTCCCCGAGTAACCGAACGCACCGGTAATAACGTGGCGGCCCATGACACCCCCTCGGGAAATTCTATAGCAAGTCGAACTTACGCCTCAGACTCAAATTTCTGACGCGCCGTCACGCCGGGTTCTCGTCTTAGATTCCAGCAATGTCAGAGGGACGGAATCGACAGGGCGCACTAATAGGATAAACGATTACACAAAGGAGGCGACGGGCACACTTCGCTTTTTCGCCAACGAACGTCGGTGCAGTTTTATCCGCTCGAGCTCGTGCAGCGTCTCGGCGCGCAGATAGCTTTCGCCGCAGTGTGGGCAATGGACTACCGGGACATTCTCAATGATGAACAACGTCTCTCCTTTGCCATAGCTTCGGGACACGCGCCGCACTTGAGCGCCTCTCTTGCCACAATTATCGCAGAGCATACGACATGTCTCGCTATTCACGGAAAACCGTGATAATGAACACCTTTCCCGCGGCACTAAACTTGGCGACCACAGTCACTGCATCATTCGAGAGTGTCTGCCCACTGACGATGTATTTCCGTTCCAGTGTGACGCGATCCCTCTGAGTCTCAATGATCCTGCCCGTTAGTATAACACTTTCGACATCATAAATGCTGAGGTTTTCCTCATCCATTTCGTCCTCGGCATGCACTGTCATCGCATAGTGCCGAGTGCGAACTTGCTCTCGCAAGCGCTCTAGGGTGCGACCTGACATGCCCTCTCCTGCACCTTCAATCAGATCATAGCCAGCGTCTGCCAGAATACTCTTGGCCGCTTGGCCAGAAGCATCTAGGTCCACAAGGACTTCTGGCTCGATCGAGACCTTGGGATTCTCGATCTCGCTTTCCCTAATACTACCGCACTCTCACCTGTCGCATCTCGTACACCGGATCCGCCCAACGGTGTTGCACCTCGTAGTGGCCTTCAACTGTGACGCGAGAGGCCGAATCATGGTGCTCCGGCACCCACACTTCCACGGTTTCTTGCCGGCCTTCACGCACGAGAACTTTCTGGTTCTCGTAGATGGGGCCGGATGCCACGGGGGCGGGCGCGGGGGAGACGGGATAAGCGCGGCCCTGGTCCTGCAACGCCGCGGAAGCCACAATGCCCACCAGATTCACGATGGAATTTGCAATGGCCGCATCGCGGTAGGCGTCCGCCATCTCGTCGTGGTGGTCATAATACTGATCGTAGTAACCGGGATAGCCATTGCCATAGCCATTGCCGTAAGCGTAGGGCAAGTATTGTTGCGCCAGCTCACCCAGTGCGCTCAAATCGTAATTTCCACTGTAGCCACGGCCGTAATCGCGGCCAGAGCCCCGGCCATACGCCGACCGTCCGGCATTCTGCGGTACGCGCACGCCGTGGCGTTGCGGCATCGGCCCGCGCGGGCTGCTTTGCAGCGCGGCATCACGGAACAGGGAAATACCCGGATGCTCGCCACTCGCTTCGGCCAGGCCTCGGCCAAGATTTGGCAGATTCAACGCCGCGCCACGATCGAGCCGGATGCCGCCTCGCGGTTTCGCCACGCGCCCAACGCTTTGCGCGCCGCGGATCGCCCGGGCAACTCCTTTTCCCGCACGGCTTTGCGCTGAAGCTACGCCAGGCGCCAGGAATGCAGCGGCCAGCAGCGACATGATCAGGATATACCTTACTTTTCCCATTTCAATCACTCCTCACGTGGTCCCTCTATGGCCCCAAGTATGTCTTTCCAGACGAATCTGGCCTCGAGAATATTCATGAATGGGGCGGCCTTGACCGCCAGATAAGCGGCCCACAGGACTGGCCAGGAGGACACGCGATAAGATCTGGTTTTTTCCATCCAAATTGCCTATGCTTAAGGCGGTTCATGCCAGCACTACTCGGGGAAACTTCTTATGCGGCTCAGCGTGCTTCTCATCATTTCATTGGCGGCGGCGCCCGTTCTTGCCGCGCCGCTCAATTACATTACCATTGACGGCGCGTTTGGTGACTGGACCGCGGTCCAGTCCTACAGCGATCCCCTCAATGATCAACACGACACTGATCACGATCAGCCCACGGACACACCGCTCCTCGTGGATCATCCGGACGTGGACTTGCTCTCCTTCAAGTTCACGCACGACGAGGAAAGCGTCTACGCCTATTTCCGTTCCCGCGGCGTCATCGGCCGGACCCAGCAGGCCTCCGCCGGCAAGGCCGGGCGCTACTACGTCATCGTCACCATCGACGTCGATGATGACGATGTCACCGGGTACCCCTTGCACGAAGGCGGCTATTACCCGACCAGTGCTGGCTACGACATGAACATGGAGGTCGAGTTTTACGATGGCGCCTACAACACCGGCCACTACCTCAACCATGGTTGCCTGAACGAAGAAGAGTTTTTCGCGGCCCAGGAAGATCAGAAACAGGAAATCGTCGACGTGCGCCCCGGCACCTACGACTGGTACACACAGTGGGTCATGTTCCTGGAACCGCAAGGCTTTCCCGAGGAATTCATTCTGCCCAGCGGGCGCAGCATCGTCTGGGTGGAAGATAAGGGGCCCGTCTATCAGGGCATCCTCACCATCGCCGTCTCGCCCGATGGACACGAAGCCGAAATGAAGGCGCCCTTCGTGGGATTCATGCGCTATCCGACCGGCGAACCGATTGTCTCGATGGGGCGCACCATGGACATTTCGTTCAGCCTCGAAGCCAGCGGCGAATTGGCGCCGGACGGCGAGTGGGGCTCAGACACCGCCGACCCGATTGTGGGCTACACGCTGGAGCCGAAGCTGCACACCGCCGACATTGACGCTGACAACCGCATCTCGCTCTCCGAAGTTTTGCGCGTGGTGCAGTTCTACAATTTCAATGCCTATCATTGCGCCGCCGGCCCAACGGAAGACGGCTTCGATCCAGGCAGCGGCCAGCACAATTGCACGCCGCACGAAAGCGATTACGCGCCCCAGAACTGGGCCATCAGCTTGTCGGAATTGCTCCGGGCCATTCAGATTTACAACAGCGAGGGCTACCATTCCTGCCGCGGCGGGGAAGACGGCTACTGCATCGGACTGCCCGAAGAATAGGCCCCAGTTCCACAGCCTTCAGCTTCCATCAAACCTTCACTCACGTCCCACAAATGGCCGCGTGCACATACCGGAAAAGCGGTACCGCCGCGCACGCCCCCACGATGGGTCCCGCCCAATAGACCCAGAAATGCTCCAGGTGTCCCGAGACCAACGCCGGGCCTAACGAGCGCGCGGGGTTCATCGAAGCCCCGCTGATCGGCCCGCCGAACAGAATATCCAGCGCCACCACCCCGCCAATAGCTATGGCCGCGGTGATGCCCTTCTCCTTCGCTCCCGTACACACACTCAAGATGACAAACATCAGCATAAGCGTGAGCACCCCTTCCAATACCGCCGACTGAAGCGCGCTGCCGGAGGGAAGCGTCGCCCCCAAGAACGCATCCGGCGGAAACAGGTACTTGAGAAGGAGACTCGCGAGTATCGCTCCCGCGCATTGACTCACGACATACGCCCCGGCGCGCGCTGCCTCCATCCGGCCACCCAGCCAGAACGCGATGCTCACCGCAGGGTTGATGTGCGCGCCGGACGCATCACCCAAGGCGTAAACCATCGCCATCACCGCCAATCCGAACGTAAACGCAATTCCAGGCAACGTAACGGCCCCGCCGCTCACGTTGTTGCTGATGACCGCCCCCGTCCCCGCGAAAACCAGCACGAACGTCCCGAAACACTCCGAAACACAACACCTCGCCATTGCGACATTTGCCATGAGCCTGCCCTCACTTTCCACGCCATTCGTAGCCGGGGCATCCTGCCCCGAGTCCCAATGTCCCGCGGGCTATTGCAACAAAAAAGCCAACAGGGCACTGCCGTACTCCGTTGGCCGAACAAATGTCGATGCAAAAATGGTGGAGCTGAGGAGGATCGAACTCCTGGCCTCCGCATTGCGAACGCGGCGCTCTCCCAGCTGAGCTACAGCCCCACGGAACAAAAGAAATCCTAGCAGAGGCCCGCAGGGCAAAGCAATCTCTATTTCGGGTTCTTTCCCGGTAAGTGTGGGTAATTGGACTTGAGACATCGAAGTCAAATCCCTCTAAT